>NZ_LZJB01000574.1:0-14052 GCF_001666895.1 Mycobacterium sp. E3298 | reverse complement strand
CCGCGGTGCGGCGCGCGGGGCGGAGGGTCGTGGTGGCGGTGCGGCCGGCCGCGCCGCCGCCTCCGCAGGCGGCATCGGCGCCCGTCACACCCAAGCCGGCCCCGACGGCCATCGACGCGGTGCCCGACCGCGGTTGGCGTCGTGTCCTCCGGCTGGTCACTTTCGGCCTCGTCAACCTCGGCCCTTCGCCGGCGCAGCAGCAGGACGCGCAGTTCGAGGCGACCATCCGCACCCGCCTGCACGGGAACTACAAGGTCGGTGTCCTCGGCAAGGGTGGAGTGGGAAAGACATCGGTGGCCGCCAGCGTCGGATCGCTGTTCGCCGAGCTCCGGCGGCAGGATCACACGGTGGCGATCGACGCCGACACGGCATTCGGCCGCCTCAGCAGCCGGATCGATCCGGCGACTACCGGCTCGTTCTGGGAACTGACCGCCGACAAGAACCTGCAGTCCTTCGGCGATGTGGTTGCCCGCGTGGGACGTAACTCCGTTGGCCTCTATGTCCTCGGCGGCGAGCCGGCGTCGGGTCCGCGCCGCGTGCTCGACGCCGCGATCTACCGGGAGGCCGCGTTGCGCCTGGACCGCCACTTCGCGATCTCGGTCATCGACTGCGGTTCGACGATGGACGCGCCGGTCACCCAGGAGGTGCTGCGCGACTTGGACGCGCTGATCGTGGTCTCCTCGCCGTGGGCCGACGGGGCGTCCGCCGCAGCCAGGACCATGGAGTGGCTGGTCGACCAGGGCTTCGACACTCTGCTGCAGAGCACAGTCGTGGTGCTCAACGATTCCGACGGGCACGCCGACAAACGGACGCGGGCGCAGCTGGCCCGGGAGTTCACCGACCACGGCCGGCCGGTGATCGAGGTCCCCTTCGACCCGCACCTGCGGCCGGGCGGCGTCATCGATGTGAGCCGCGAAATGTCGGCCGCCACACGGCGGAAGTTCCTGGAGGTCACCGCGACAATCGCCGGCTATTTCGCGGTCCGGCCCGAGAACCAGCGGCCGGGCTAGGCCTGCTCGGCGACCTCGCCCGCCCGTGCGGACGGGTCGGCGATCGCCTCGAGCTTCGCCACCTTCGACCCGCGGATCGTCAGCACGATGACGGCAAACAGCCGGCGGTGGCTGAACGCCAGCAGCACCGGTTGCCCGACGGGACCGCTGACCAGCGTGACGTCGGGCCACAGGTACCGCAGCAGGTTGGTGGCCACCGCGTCCGGCCCGTGATTGATCTGCGGGGGCGGCGCCGGGTCGGCGAGGATCGTGCCCACGCCCCACACCGTCGGATCCAGCACGGCGGCCAACGCGCCAAGGTCACCGTTGGCGCACGCGGTGATGAATTTTTCGGTGACGAGCTGATGCTCGCTCGATGCCACCACGTTCGTTGTAGGCTGAGCGGCAACGAATTTCGCCCGTGCACGGCGCGCCAGCTGCCGACACGTACCGACCGGGCGGCCTACCGTTTCGGAGATCGAGTCGAACGGGACGCCGAACACGTCGTGCAGCACGAAGGCGACCCGTTCCCCCGGACTGAGCCGGCGCAACACCTCGAGCAACGCGGCGCGGATCTCGTCGTCGAGAGTGACCCGGTCAGCCGGATCGGAGCGCTGCGGCGTGGGCCGCTCTCCGACCTCGCCCGGGCGTTCGTAACGAGCGCGGGCCGAGCGCACCTGGTCGAGGCAAAGTCGGCTGGCCACCACCGTCAGCCAGCCCCGAACGTCCTCGATCTCACCCGCCTCGACCCTCGACAACCGCAGAAAGGCCTCCTGCGCAATATCTTCCGCATCCCCGATGTCGCCGAGCATTTGGTAGGCGAGGTTGACCAGATAGGGACGGTGACGACGCCAGGCGTCGGCGACCTGGTCGCTCGCTGATTGCGGCTGGTTCATGTCTCTTCGACGATCTGCTGCGGCAAAAAGTTACGGGATCTGCGTTTGTAACTTTCCCACCTTCCGCCCCGTCCTTTTAGCACCGCAGAAAAATCAGCAGAGAGGAACCATCCCATGACGATCGTGGTAACCGGCGCGACCGGTAACGTCGGGCGACCCCTTGTCACCGCGCTTGTGGCCGCTGGAGCGCCGGTCCGGGCGGTCACCCGCGCGCCGGATAGAGCCGGGCTTCCCCCCGGCGTCGAACTGGTGGGCTCGGCGGCCGACGCGTTACCCGGCGCGTCGGCGGTGTTTCTCAACTCCAGGGCGCTGGGTGCCGACCTGAACGAGGTGGTGGAGTTGTGCGTGCGCGCCGGCGTCACCAGGCTGGTGGCGCTTTCGGCCATCAACGCCGATGACGACTTCGCCCGGCAACCGTCCCGCTTCCGCGGAGACCGCAATAAAGAGGTGGAGCAGCTGGCCGTTGACTCCGGCGCGGAATGGGTGAGCCTGCGGCCCAGCGTTTTTGCGACCAACTTCGCTGGCATGTGGTCCGCGCAGCTGCGCGCCGGCGACGTGGTCTACGGTCCGTACGCTTCGGCTTCGGTGGCGCCCATTGTCGAGACCGACATCGCCGAGGTGGCGGCGCGGGCGCTGCTCACCGACGAGTTGGTGGGACAGCGGATCCCGCTGACCGGTCCGCAGGCCTTCACCAATTCGGAACTGGTCGAGGCCATCGGTGCCGTCCTGGGTCGACAGTTGCGCTATTGCGAGATACCGAATGATGCTGTGCGCCAGCGGTTTATCGGATTAGGCTTTCCGGCAGCCTTCGGCGATGCCTATATCGCCATGCTCGCCGCGACGCTCGACACGCCCGCGCTGGTCACCCATGACGTCGAGAAGATCCTCGGGCGGCCGGCGACCCCGTTCGCCCAGTGGGTCGCCGACCATCGCGACGTCTTCTCCGCCATTGGTTGAGGAGCCCGACATGTCCGAACTGCGCCCACCGCGCTACCTCAAGCCCATGAACAAGGTGATGATGGCGGTCCAACGGCTGGGGATTCCCACCGGTCCGGCCATGGTGTTGACGGTGCCCGGCCGCAAGTCCGGTCGCCCCCGCAGCACGCCGATGACGCCGTTCGAATTCCGGGGCGACCTGTACGTGGTGGCCGGCTATCCCGGCGCCGACTGGGCGGCGAACGCACGGGCGGCGGGCACCGGCAGGCTCAGCCGGGGCCGACGGTCACAGCAGGTCCGGATCGTCGAACTCTCCGCCGCCCAGGCGCGGCCGGTGTTGCGGGAATTCCCGGTCAAGGTCCCGGTCGGTGTGGCATTCGCGAAGCGATCCGGGATGGTGCGTGATGGAACGGCTGACGAATTCGAAGCACTGGCGGGGCGGCTCGCCGTCTTCAGGTTCGAGCCGACGTAACGGCCGGCGCCTGTTCTGAAGTCCCAGAGGGAAAGCGGTGCAACGGTTTCCGTCGGGACCCGTCGCCGACCCGAAGTGGGCGGCCATGGCAGGAGGCTAGGCCGACTTCGCGGTCTCGCGCACGGGGTACCCGTTGCGCTCGGCCAGGGATCGCAATTGACGCAGCGCGAATGCGCGGGGGCGCCCCCCTTCGGGGATCACCACGCCGGCCCACAGGCCCTCCGCGCCGGCCGACTCGACCGCTTCCCGCGCGCACATCCAACGCCGGGGGCACGCACGGCAAGCGGCGATGGCCTCGGCGTCCGGGGCGGTGGTCCAACGGTCGGGGTCCTGCGTGCAGGCGCCGAGCGGGATGTTGAACAAAGGTGTTGCGGTCATGGCGATGGTTCCTTCTGAAGCGTTGCGTTCTGCTCATCTGCTTCGCAACGGTATAGGACTAACCGCTGCAATGCAACAGTTTGGCTTCGGTATCGCATCGCTTCGTTCGGACGTTCGCTTCAGCGGCCAGCCCAGTGAGGCGGCGTGACCCGATGGAAAGCCTTTTGAACTGGCTATTTGCGTCGTTCCGGCCACTTTTCACCAACAGAACGGGACGGTTACGTAACCGTAGCGTTTGGGCTCGCTTCGGCTCTTCACCGACAAAGGAGCGTTCGGATGGGAGGCCCGAAACCGTAGCATTCCACGCGCGATCCATGGAGGTCCCCGCGCGCGGATCGCCACAAGATGACGTCGTTGTCGCGTCGGCATAGCGTTCCGACGGTGCGGCTCCGAAACTGTGATTCGAAACGTAGCGGCATGCGATGGAATTTGACGGGTGCGACGGTTAGGATTGCAGGCGGCGGAAGGCCCGCCCAGCTGCCTCGATCGAGGAACCACCGCAGATGCCCCGCACCGAGTCGAGTACCGATCTCGCCGTCCTGGTCATCCATAGCGGTGCGACGTCGCACGAAATCGAGCCCGGTCGGGGCGTGGTCACCATTGGCCGGGACCCGCAGGACGACGTGCGGATCGAGCAGATCTCCGCGGAGCATCTGCACGCCGAACCCGTGGACGGTTCGTGGCGGATCGTGGACAAGGGACCGGACGGCATATTCGTCGACGGACACCGCATGAGCTCGGTGACGGTGACGGACAAAACGACGGTCCGGCTCGGCGATCCCAGCTCGGGCGAAGTTCTCACGTTCGAGATCGTCACGCCCCCCGGCGCCGGTGGACGGCCCGAACAGAAGTCCGATGGCGTCGAGCCGGATCCGGGGATGGCCCGCGCGGGCGCGGCCGCCGCCGCGCGCCGTCGGGAACTGGGCATCAGCCAGCGCAGCCTGGCGGCCGACGGGATCATCAATGCCGGCGCCCTCATCGCGTTCGAAAAGGGCCGCAGTTGGCCGCGGGAGCGCACCCAGGCCAAGCTCGAGCAGGTGTTGCAGTGGCCCGCCGGGACCATCGCGCGGATCCGCCGCGGACAGCCCGACGCCGGCGAAGAGATCCCACCGGCGGTCGCTACCGGCACCGCCAAAACCTCGACCGAGGCCCCGCAGTCCGATGCCCCGGCCTCGCTGATCGCGCAGGCGATCGTCGCCGCCGTGGACGGTTGCGGCCTGGCCATCGCGGCATTGCCGTCGCCCGACGACCCGGAGTTCACCGAGCGCGCGACGCCGATCCTTGCCGATCTCCGGCAACTCGAGGCGATCGCGGTGCGCGCCACCCGCATCAGCCGGATCACGCCCGAACTGATCAAAGCCCTGAGTACGGTTCGGCGCCACTACGACGAGCTGATGACGCGCGGTGCGACCGCCCCGGGCGCCCCGCTGGCACAACGCCTCTACGCGGCCCGGCGGCGGGCGAACCTTTCGCCCGCGGAGACCGCCGAGGCGGCCGGGGTGACCGAAGAAATGATCGTGCGGGCGGAGGCCGACGAGGCGGTGCCAGCCGAAGTCGCCGACGCGATCGAAACGCTGATCGGCCATATTCACTGAGCGCGGCGGCGCACCCGCCCCAACGTTCACCATCTCTGCCTTTTCACCGCGCTGTGGAAGCCGTTGCCTTTCCCAAAAATTCGTGCACGGGCGCCAGTCAGAGCGCGTTACGCTAAACGGGCGGTTAATGCGCGGTACGCGCAATCAACACGCGGAAGGCTCAAACCGGAGGACCCACTTATGTCTGTTTTCATTCAAGCCGCGAGGATCCTTGGCTCCTTGGCCGGATTAGGTCAGCAAGCCGCCGGCGTAGGCCTAGGCGTCACTGGCGGCTCGGAATTCAGCACCGAATATATTGCCGGCGCCGCGACCAGCGGGGGTGCCGACTTCGGGTCCCTGGCGATGGTGGGTGTTCAGAAGGGCATCACTAAATACATCAGCGGAATGAGCCCGGCTCAGAAAATGATCATGGCCAACCGTATGGGCGGCGCCAGCGGCATGAAGACCTTCAAACAGAGCCTCAGCATCATCTCCATCACCCTGACCATTGTTGAGCTCATGGAGCTGACGATCGGGTTCGGACCGCCAACCGAAGGCAGTGAGCTGAACACCGGATCCCAGCAGTTCACCCTGCTCGCCGAACAGCTGAAGCTCGCCCTTCCGGACTCCGGCTGGGAGGGTTCGGGGTCGGAAGCGTATGCCGAGCTTGACGTCACCCTGGAGACCATGGCGCAGTCGATGGCCACCCTGGACTCCCAACTGGCATCACTGGTGAAGGATCAGGCCGAATGGGTCAACCACGCGCGCTTGGGCTTTGGGATCTTGAAGGACATCCTTCTGGCCGCAATCATCATTGAATTGATCATCACGTTTGCGGTGCCCGCCCCGGCCGGTCCCATCGCGGCGAAAGCCTTCGCTATTGCGGTGGCCATTGGTGGGCTCAGTGTTGCCTCCACCTTCCTCGGCACCTTGACCTACTTCTCGGTGGAAAACGGGAAGAAGGCGGAGACCTTGGCCGGCGATTACTCGGCCCTGGCCGCCGGCACCGTGCAAACGGGGTCGGACGCCAAGGCCAAGAAGCTGACGTCGGAAGAGACCACGGTTTCCAGCTTTGCCGCCATCTCCGACAGCATGTCCGGGCCGTCGGCGCTGTCAGCCACACCGCCCGCTGCCGCACCGGCCGGCGCGGCCAGGGGCTCGGACGACGAGCGGGCCCCGCTGGCCGCTCAGATGGGCGCGAGTGAATCACCGGCCTACGGCGCATCTCAAACATCGGATACGACGTCACCGGATGCGACGACGCCGTCCGCGCCCACGACCACCATGCCCACCGTGGCCCAGTTGTCCGCGATGTCGGGCCAGGCCGCGAAGGTCTCCAGCCAACTGTCGCAGCCCGCGCAACTCACCAGCCAGGCAATGGGACAACTGCAGCAGATGATCCAGACCTCCCAGCAAGGCCAAGGCGCGGCGGCGCCGGCCGAAGGCGCCGGGGCCGAGGAGGCCGCGTTCCAGGGTGAGGTCGAGGGCGCCGGTGCCGGCTTTGGTGCGGCGGGCGCCGAGCGTGCGCCCGTGGAGGTCGCCGCGGCCGGCACAGAGCGGACGCAAGCACCGAACCCGGCCTAGGCCATCCCCGACAACCGACGATCAAAATCGTTGCACCAGAACCCTTAAGAGACTGAGCACCCGAGGAGCACGAATCATGGCCGATGTAACCGTCAACTCATCCCATCTCGACAGGCTGGCAACGGCGCAGGATCAAGCGTCGACGCAGGCGGCAACCGCAGCCTCGGCGGCGTCGGGCCTGGAAACCGATGTCTGGGTGAGCCACGGCGTGGTCAGCTGGTACTCGAACCTGGCGTTCACCAAGGCCGCGGATGCACGCAAGAGCACGGGCGACGCCATGAGCAAGGCGTCCACGGAACTCTCCGACAAGCTACGCACCGCCAAGAGGGTCTACGCCAGCACGGACGAGCAAGCGGGCAAGAACATCGACAAGCAAGTACTCGAGGGCTGATCACGCCTGAATCGGCAACTGCCGCAGCCGATTCCGCGTGCCGCAGGTCCGTTGGGTGCTAAGCTCTGGTGCGACCAACCGCTCGCCCGGCAGCGCACTGTTGACCTGAGGACCACAATTGGCTGTATCGATACTCGCCGACGCGGCTCGGCTCCTGGTCAACCTGGGTAGCCTCGGCCAGAACTTCACCGGCGTCGACAGCCCCGGTTTCAGCGGTGAGTATCTCGCGGCGAGTGTGACCAGCATGAGCGCAGACGGGTTGGCCGGTGGGGCCGCACTCGCCAAGTTGGGCGGCCTCGACGGGCTGACCCGGATTCGTTTCGAGGGTGGGAGCGTCAAGGTCCCGTCGGTGCCCGGCAGTAAGCAGTCCCTCAAGACGGCGGGCAGCCTGATCCTGTGGGCCCTCACGGTCGTCGAGCTGATGGAGCTGACGACCGGATTCGGACCGCCGGTCGAAGGTGACGACCTCAGAAACGGATCGCAGCAATTCAGTGCGTTGTCGGCGCAGCTGAAATCGGCTCTTCCGGACGACGACGGTTGGGCGGGGACGGCATCGGTAGCCTATGCGGGCCTCGACACGACCCTGGGGAACCTGGCGCAGACGATGGCTGAACTGGACCTCGAGCTGGCAGCTCTGGTGAAGGACCAGGCCGAATGGGTGACCCACATGCGCTTGGGTTTCGGCATATTGAAGGACCTGCTATTCGCGTGCTACATCGTCGAGCTGATCATTCGGTTCGCGCCTCCGCCACTCGGGCCGGCGGTGTCGCAAGGCTTCGCAATCACCGTTTCCGGACTTGGGATCGCGACCGCCGTGGGATTCCTTGCCACGTTGACCACCTACTCGGTCCTGAACGGCAAGCAGGCGGAGAGCTTGGCCGGCCGATACTCGGCCTTGGCATCCGGGACGGTACAGGAGGGTTCGCCGGCCGACGCGAAGTCGGCGACCGCCACTGAGTCGACGGTTTCCGGTTTTGCCGACGTCTCCGCCAGCATGCCGGGAACGTCGGCTTTTTCGGCGACGCCCACCGTGGCTGCGTTGGCCAGGCTGGCGCCGACGGACGGGGCGTCGGCGGAAGACCTTGCCGTACTGGACGCTTTGAGCGCGGACGCGCCGGCCTACGCCTCGCCGGCCCCCGAGACACCGGGCGCACCGCCAATCACGCCGCCCACCGTGGCCCAGGTCGCTCAGGCATCGGCGCAAGCCGCGAAGGTCTCGGGGCAGGCGTCCCAACACATGAACGTTCCCAACCAGACGATCGGGCAAGCACAGCAGCTCGCGCAGACGAGCCGGCAGGGCCAGCCAGACGAAGAAACCGCGCCGTCGGACGACGCGGCTGCCGGGGCGGCGCCGGCCGCGCAGGGCGCCGAGCGCGCACCAGTTGACCTTGCCACGGCGGAGCCGGACGAGGGATCGGGTCGGCACGCCCGCGTCCGTTGACGGAGCCTCGGCAACGAAGTCCGGGCGCGACGAAGTAATACATCAATCGATCCGCCGGCTCGTGGCAGGGCTGTGTTGGCCGTCGAGCGCTGGCACCCGCGTCGAGAGAGATCCCGAAAAACGCGCAGCCGAATTCGGGAACGGTGTGGAGTCGCTCCTCCGGATGAACTCGGGATGACGCCGCGGCGCCGGTGGCGTCCCGTTGTTCTCCGGGCGTCAACCCTCCCTTAATGTTTCTGCGGAATTAACCGGTTGTTGGCCGAATCCTTTGTGCGCCCAGAAAATTCGTGCAGCGGGGCCCTGTCTGGCGGCGTTAGGCTCAACCCACCTCCTCAACATGAGTCCAACATCGGTCACCAACCGCGAAGGGATACACCGCCGTGAGTCGTCTCGCAGGTATTCACGATCTGGCCTACTGCTTCACGCGGCTGCAGGCGGGCGGTGGCGCCGCGTATTCCGGGGATTGGGTTGGTTTGGGGGCGAATCTGGGGGCGCTCGCCGGCAAAGCGATGTGGTACGGACGGAACCAGATCAAGGTGCTCGCAGACGCGTTGAAGACGTCCGGTACGAAGGTGCTCCCAACGCCGACGGCCATCGTCGACGTGGCGATGGTCGCCATCTCGGCGGTCGACCTGCTCAATGGATTCTGGACCCCGGACAAGGGCGCCTCCTTCACCAGCGGTGCGGACAAGTACGAAACCGTCTACCTCTACCTCGCTGAGGCCGCGCCCGACTCACGCGACTGGAGCGGCGACGCGGCGAAGGCGTACGCCGACGCGACCGCCGCACTGCAGGCCCTCGTGCAAACGATGCAGGATCTGGACAAGAAGATGCAGACGCTGATGGCGAACCAGGGCTCGGAGGTCGCCAAGGCGCACAACTGCATCGCTGTGACGCTGCTGGGCTTGGTGATCGCCCAGGGCATCGCGCTGGCCATGTATCTGATCCCGGTGGTCGGTCCCGAAATCTCGTGTGCATGGCAGATAATCGCCGCCTTCGCGGCATGCGCCACCGTCTTCAGCTTCGAGATGATGACACTGGCCAACTCCATGTCCCTCTCGCACGAGATCCACGCCACCGCACTCCTTTACGGCGAGGTGGCCGAGAAAGCGATCCCCAACAGCTCGTTCGCGCGGATCGAGGTCACCGGAGCCGAGGAGGCCACGGTCGGCAGCTTCAAGGCGATCTCCGACAGCATGTCCGGGATGTCGGCATTCTCCGGCACACCCACCGTCGCCTCGCTGGCCAGCAGGGCCCCGGCGGCCGGCGATTCCCGCGAGGAACGCGGCGTCCTAACCGCGCTCCAGAGCGACGGCGCGACTCCCGTCGAGACGATCGCCGAGACCACGGCGACGGTGCCCACCCTCAGTCAGGTGACTCAAGCATCCGGGCAACTCGCACAGATGTCCGGCCAGGTTGCCCAGCCGATGAGCTTCGTCAACCAAATGATGGGCCAAGTGCAACAACTCGCCTCGACCGGTCAGCAGCGCCAGGCGGCCCCGCCGCCCGCCGAGGAGGCCGCTCCGTCAGAGGCCGCCGCGGCCGGGAACGGCGATGGGGCGGCGTTGGGCACGACGGGCGCGGGGCGCGCGCCCATCGACCAAACGATGGCCGTCCAGGAAGTGGCGGCGCCGGGTCGGCTTTAGCCGTCGCCAGTGCCGCAAAAACCGGTACGCGTCAACGCAATAGCGAGTAAAAATATCCGTTGAGGAGATTACCCATGGCAACGTTGAACGTCGACGAAAAGTATCTCGAGGAATTGGCGACGAAACAGGTCCAAGCGGCCACTAAGGCAGAAGAGGCGGCCACCGCTGCCGGCAATACGGAAACGGCGGTATGGGTGACGCATGGGGTAATCAGCGGCGCCTCCAACAGCGCTTTTGTCACCGCGGAGAAACAACGCAGGGGTGCGGGTCAAAACATTAGGCAGCACGCCTCTGATCTCGCCGCGAAGTTACGCGTCGCCAAGCAAACGTATGCGGGCGTCGACGAGGACTTGAGCAGGAACCTCAACAAGCAAATGCTCGACGGCTGATCATGTCCGGTCCCCTCACTACCGGTCTTGCGGGCCTCGACGATGTCGTCGGGGTGGAGGTGACCGTCGATGGCATGTTGGTGATCGCCGACCGATTGCACCTCGTCGATTTCCCCACGGCACTCGGAATCCGGCCGAACATCCCGCAAGAGGAATTGCGGGACCTCGTCTGGAACCAGGTGCAGCGCGACCTCACCGCGCAGGGGGTGCTCGACCACCAGGGGCGGCCACACCCGGCGGTGGCGACGATGGTCGACACGATCAGCAGGCCCGACCGCAGCCTGGAGTGCCGATGGTGGCGCCGCGATCTCGGCGGCACCATGGTCCGCTTTGCCGTGTGCCGCAAGGGCGAACGTCACGTCATCGCCGCCCGGGACGGCGACCTGGTGGTACTGCAGCTGGTGGCCCCGCAGGTCGGCCTGGCGGGCATGGTGACCACGGTGCTCGGCCCCGCGACACCGGCCAACGTCGAACCGCTGACCGGGGTGGCCGCCGAACTGGCGGCGTGCACCACTGCCGCCCAGCTTGTCCAGCACGGCGCCGCACCCGCCTCGGCCCGCGTCTATGCCGAGATCATCAGCGATCCGAGCAGCTGGGTGGAGATCATCGCCGGCCAGCGCCACCCCGGGGGCACGTCCACGCATACCGACGTCGCCGCCGGAGTCCTCGACTCCACCCACGGCAGGTTGGTGTCGCTTCCCCGCCGTGTCGGCGGCGAGCTCTACGGCAGCTTCCTGTCCGGTACCCAAGAAAACTTGCAGCGCACGCTGGACGGCCTCGTGGAGTTCCTGCCGGCGGGCACTTGGTTCGACCGCGTCGAAGCCTCCTACGGCGGCTGACCCCAGCCCGATTCACGATCAGAAAGAAGGAACCATGCCGCAGTACGACGACCACGACGATCTGGCCGCCCTGGACTTCTCGGCCGTCGAATCCGGTTCCGACACGCTCGAGGAATCGGACGCGCTGGACTTCTCGGCCCCCGCCGACGACGACGAGGAGTCGGCCGTCGACGCGCTGCACGACTATGCGCCCACCGAACCCGTGGATTCCGACACCGACCTCGCCGCGATCGAGTCGCAGACCGACGCGACTTCGGAGGCTGCCGGGGACGCAGAGGAAGCCCCCCAGGAGTTCACGGTGACCAATCCCCCCGAGACGGTCACCGTCTCGGCACTCATGGACGGTCGGACCCAGCGCGTCGAGCTGTCGGCGAAAGTGACGAGCATGAGCGAGGCCGAACTCGCCGACGAAATCCTCGTCATCGCGGACCTGGCCCGGCAGAAGGGCCTGGCCGCCCAGCACAGCTATCTGCTGGAGGACGACTCCCTGTCGGAGACGATGCGCGAGATGGGGGTCGACGGCGGTGACGTCGTGCGGGACTTCATGGAAAACGGCATCGGTCTGATCACGCCGGAGCAGGCGGCGGCGGCGCAGGCGGAAGTGTTCGCCACGCGGTACGCGACCGATAAATGACCGAGCACCTGGCCGGCCTGTTCGAAAGCGCGGTCGGCATGCTGCCCGTCTCGGAGGCGCGGGCGCTAGAGCTGTTCACCGAGATCACCAACTACGACGAGTCCGCCTGCGACGCATGGATTGGCCGCATCCGCTGCGGCGATACCGAACGCGTGACGCTGTTTCGCGCCTGGTATTCGCGCACGCACTTCGGACAGTTGGCCGGATCCGCCCAGATCTCGATGAACGCCGTGGGCGCCCGGCTCCCGATCGGCGGCCTGTACGGGGACATCACCTACCCGGCCAATTCACCGTTGGCGATCACCATGGGCTTCGCCGTAAGCGAAGCGGCGCAAGGTAATTACGCCGACGCCATGGAGGCGGTCGAGGACACGCCCACCACCGGCGCCGAACACCTGCTGTCCTGGGTCAAGGCGGTGATCTACGGCGAGGCGGGCCGCTGGACCGAGGTGATCGATGAAGTCAGGGGCGCGAGCAGGTGGCCTGACGAATTCCTGGCGGCCGCCGCCGGGGTCGCGCACGGTGTCGCCGCAGCCAACCTCGGCCTGTTCACCGAAGCGGAACGCCGGCTCACCGAGGCCAACGCCTCGCCGGCCGGGGAGGCGTGCGCTCGCGCCATCGCGTGGTATTTGGCCATGACCCGCCGCAGCCAGGGAAACGAAGAGGCCGCGGTGGCTCTTCTGGAATGGCTGCAGACCACCCATCCGGAACCCAAAGTGACAGCGGCGCTGAAGGATCCGTCATACCGGCTGACGACCACCAGCGCCGAGCAGATTTCCGCGCGCACCGATCCGTGGGACGCGAATACCGTCGTGGCCGACACCTCGGGCCGCGACAAACTCCTCGCCGAGGCCGAGGCCGAGCTGGAGCGGCAGATCGGGCTCACCCGAGTCAAAGAACAGGTCGAGCGCTACCGCGCCGCCACCCAGATGGCGCGGGTTCGCGCCGCCCGCGGCATGAAGGTCGCCCAGCCGAGCAAGCACATGATCTTCACCGGACCGCCGGGTACCGGCAAGACGACCATCGCCAGGGTGGTGGCCAACATCCTCGCCGGCCTCGGGGTCATTCCCGAACCGAAGCTCGTCGAGACCGCGCGCAAGGATTTCGTCGCCGAGTACGAAGGCCAGTCGGCGGTCAAGAGCACCAAGACGATCGATCGCGCACTCGGGGGTGTGCTGTTCATCGACGAGGCCTACGCGCTGGTGCAGGAGCGGGACGGACGCACCGACCCGTTCGGCCAAGAGGCGCTGGACACGTTGCTGGCGCGGATGGAGAACGACCGCGACCGGCTCGTGGTGATCATCGCCGGCTACAGCTCGGACATCGATCGGCTGCTCGAGACCAACGAGGGCCTGCGGTCCCGTTTCGCCACCCGGATCGAATTCGACTCCTACTCACCGGAGGAGATCCTCGAGATCGCGAAAGTCATTGCGGCCGCAAACGACTCGGCGCTGAGCTCGGAGGCGGCAGACAATCTGCTGCAGGCCGCGAAGTTGCTCAGCCAGCAGACGGTGCGCGGCAAAGCCGCGCTCGACATCGCCGGCAACGGTCGCTACGCGCGCCAGCTGGTGGAGGCCGGCGAGCAATACCGCGACATCCGGCTCACCCGGTCCGTCGACTTCGAATCCCTCGACGAGGACCGCCTGCGCGAGATCAACGGCGAGGACATGACCGAGGCGATCGCCGCGGTTCACGGACGACTCAACATCATCGAGTGACGCATGGCAGGTTTCCGGCTAACCACCAAGGTCCAGGTCAGCGGTTGGCGTTTCCTGCTGCGGCGCCTCGAACACGCCATCGTGCGGCGCGACACCCGGATGTTCGACGACCCGCTGCAGTTCTACAGCCGTTCGGTCGCGCTGGGCGTCCTCGTCTCGGTGCTC
>NZ_LZJB01000573.1:0-701 GCF_001666895.1 Mycobacterium sp. E3298 | reverse complement strand
TGGTCGCGGTCGCCGCGCGGGGGGCCACGTTGACGTTGATCCGGGACGGCGAGCCGATCGAGGCGCTCGACGCGATGAGCTCGTGGTGGACCGCGATTCACGGGCACGGCCACCCGGTGCTGGACGCGGCGCTGACCACGCAGCTGGGAGTGATGAACCACGTCATGTTCGGCGGGCTCACGCACGAACCGGCCGCCCGGCTGGCGCAGCTGCTGGTGGACACCACCCCGGCCGGGCTGGACACCGTGTTCTTCAGCGATTCCGGATCGGTGTCCGTCGAGGTCGCGGTCAAGATGGCGCTTCAGTACTGGCGCAGCCGCGGCCGGCCCGGCAAGCACCGGCTGATGACCTGGCGGGGCGGCTACCACGGCGACACGTTCACGCCGATGAGCGTCTGCGATCCCGACGGCGGCATGCACACGCTGTGGACCGACATCCTGGCCCGCCAGGTGTTCGCCCCGCAGGTCCCGCGCGACTACGACCCCGGCTACACCGCGGCGTTCGAGCAGCAGCTCGCCGAGCACGCCGGCGAACTGGCGGCCGTCATCGTCGAACCGGTGGTGCAGGGCGCCGGCGGGATGCGCTTCCACGACCCCCGCTACCTGCGCGACCTGCGCGAGCTGTGCCGGCGTGCTCGGCGAGCTGCTGCTCGAACGCCGCGGTGTAGCCGGGGTCGTAGTCGCGCGGGACCTGCGGGGCGA
>NZ_LZJB01000572.1:0-670 GCF_001666895.1 Mycobacterium sp. E3298 | reverse complement strand
GCGCCGAGGTGCGGGGTGACCACCACCTGTGGCAGCTCGAACAGCGGGCTGTCGGTGCACGGCTCTTTGGCGAAGACGTCGAGACCGGCCGCCCGGACGTGGCCGCTGCTCACCGCCTCGGCCAGCGCGGCCTCGTCGATCAGGCCGCCGCGGGCGGCGTTGACGATGATGACGCCCGGCTTGGTCTTCGCCAGCGCTTCCTTGCCGATGAGGCCCGCCGTCTCGGGCGTCTTCGGCAGGTGCACCGAGATGAAGTCGGCGCGGCCCAGCAGGTCGTCGAGGGGCAGCAGTTCGATGCCGAGCTGCGCGGCCCGCGCCGGCGAGACGTAGGGGTCGTAGGCGACCAGGTGGGTGCCGAAGGCCGTCAACCGCTGGGCGACCAACTGCCCGATCCGGCCCAGCCCCACCACGCCGACTTCATCTCGGTGCACCTGCCGAAGACGCCCGAGACGGCGGGCCTCATCGGCAAGGAAGCGCTGGCGAAGACCAAGCCGGGCGTCATCATCGTCAACGCCGCCCGCGGCGGCCTGATCGACGAGGCCGCGCTGGCCGAGGCGGTGAGCAGCGGCCACGTCCGGGCGGCCGGTCTCGACGTCTTCGCCAAAGAGCCGTGCACCGACAGCCCGCTGTTCGAGCTGCCACAGGTGGTGGTCACCCCGCACCTCGGCGC
>NZ_LZJB01000571.1:0-1965 GCF_001666895.1 Mycobacterium sp. E3298 | reverse complement strand
GTCGCGCCGAGTTCCATCAGGGCGACGGAGAACCGCGGCGCCGTTTCGTCCGCGGGCAGCAGGGCAGCGACGTCGGCCATGTCCCGCACCGCCGACGGCGAACCGGCATCGGCCAGCCCGCGCACGGCGCGGGCCACCACCCGGCGCACGTTGGTGTCCACCACCGGGACCGACTGCCGGTAGGCGAAACAGGCGACGGCGCGCGCGGTGTAGCTGCCGATGCCCGGCAACGTCAGGAGGATGTCGACATCCTCGGGCACCACGTCGCCGTAGTCGCGCGCGATAACGGTCGCGCACTCGTGCAGGCGCTTGGCCCGCCGCGGATAGCCCAGCTTGCCCCACGCCCGCAGCACGTCGGCGGCGCTGGCGGCGGCGGTGGCCGACGGGGTGGGCCACCGCAGCACCCAGTCCGACCAGATCGGCAGCACCCGCGACACCGGCGTCTGCTGCAGCATGAACTCGCTGACCAGGATCTGCCACGCGCTCACGCCGGGCTCACGCCAAGGCAGATCGCGGCGGGATCGCTCGTACCACTCGAGCAACTCGTCGCCCGGAATATTTGGCCGCCCGTTCACCCGCGGATGCGGCATGATGTCAGCCATGCCTAACACCAGCCCCGTAACCGCGTGGAAAGCACTCAAAGAGGGTAACGAGCGATTCGTCGCAGGAAAGCCGCAGCATCCCAGCCAGAGTGTCGAACACCGGGCCAGCCTGGCCGCAGGGCAGAAGCCCACCGCTGTCGTGTTCGGTTGCGCCGACAGTCGGGTGGCGGCCGAGCTCATTTTCGACCAGGGCCTGGGCGACATGTTCGTGGTGCGCACGGCCGGGCAGGCGATCGACTCGGCGGTGCTGGGTTCCATCGAGTTCGCGGTGACGGTGCTGGACGTGCCGCTCATCGTGGTGCTGGGTCACGACAGCTGCGGCGCGGTCAAGGCCGCGCTGGGCGCGATCAACGACGGTGCGATCCCGGGCGGTTTCGTGCGGGACGTGGTGGAGCGAGTCGCGCCGTCGATCTTGATGGGCCGCCGCGACGGGCTCAGTCGCGTCGACGAGTTCGAGGAACGGCACGTGCGCGAAACGATCGCGCAGCTGGTGTCGCGTTCGAGCGCGATCGCCGAGCGGGTGGCGGCGGGCACCCTGGCGCTGGCGGGCGCGACCTATCACCTTTCCGACGGGCGCGCGGCGCTGGTCGACCACGTCGGGGACATCGGCGAATAGGCCCCGGCGCGGCCGGCACTAACACGGCCGTCAGCCAGCAAACCCCGCGACACGCCGGGGCGGGTCAGGCAACTCGACGTGACCTGGGCCTACGCTGCAAACGTGCTGGATCTGGAACCGCGTGGCCCGCTACCCACCGAGATCTATTGGCGGCGCCGTGGCCTGGCCGTGGGCGTCGCGGTCGTCGTCGTAGGGATCGTGGTCGCCGCGGTCATCGCCTTCATGGGACACAGCTCGGGCGCCAAGCCCGCCAGTGCCGACAAGCCCAATTCCGCTCAGAGCAAGCCGGGATCACCTGCGCCGCAGGCGCCTCCGCCGATCGCGCCCGGTGAGCAGCCCACGCCGGTGCCGCAACAGGGCCAGAACCCGGAGATGCCCACCCCGACCGCCGCGGTGCAGCCGCCGCCGGTGCTGAAAGAGGGCGACGACTGCCCCGATTCGACGCTGGCCGTCAAGGGCCTGACCAATGCGCCGCAGTACTTCATCGGTGATCAGCCGAAGTTCACCATGGTCGTCACCAACATCGGCCTGGTGTCGTGCAAGCGTGACGTCGGCGCCGCGGTGCTGGCCGCCTACGTGTACTCGCTGGACAACAAGCGGCTGTGGTCGAACCTGGACTGCGCGCCGTCCAACGAGACGCTGATCAAGACCTTCACGCCGGGCGAGCAGGTGACGACCGCGGTGACCTGGACGGGGATGGGGTCGGCTCCGCACTGCCCGCTGCCGCGGCCGGCGATCGGGCCGGGC
>NZ_LZJB01000570.1:0-8067 GCF_001666895.1 Mycobacterium sp. E3298 | reverse complement strand
TAATTGTTTGCTGCGTGCCACCGAGGGTGTTGACGACCTGGTCGTGCAGGTGGAAGTTCTGAATGGCGCCACCGGCGACGAGCACGATCGCTCCGACAATCGAAATCGGCAGCAGGATGCGAAGCACCGTGCGCACCAGGTCGACCCAGAAGTTGCCCAGCTCGCCGGTGCGCCTGCGGGCGAATCCGCGCACCAGCGCGATCGCGACCGCCATCCCGACGGCGGCGGAAACGAAGTTCTGCACCGCCAGCCCGGCCATCTGCACCAGGTGACCCTGCGTGGACTCGCCGGAATAGGCCTGCCAGTTGGTGTTGGTGACGAAGCTGACCGCAGTGTTCCACGCCAGCCCCGGAGTCATCTGCGTGGCCGGGTCGTGCAGGTGCAGCGGCAGCTTGCCCTGCACGAGCTGGAACACGAACAGGAAGAGAATGCTGATCGACGAGAACGCCAAGACGCTGCGCGCGTAGGCGCCCCACGTCTGCTCCGAGCGGGCGTCGACACCGATCAGCCGGTAGATGATCCGCTCGACATACGAGTCCTTGTCCGAGGTATACACCCGGTACATGTAGTCGCCGAGGGGCACGTGCACCAGCACCAAGGCCACGACGAGGACGAGCAGGAAGATGACGCCCGCAGTTGTTGTGCTCACTAGAACCTCTCCGGGAACAGCAAGGCGCACGCGAGAAACAGTGCCAGAAGGACGGAAAGCGCCAAGCCGACGATGTTTTCGTAACTCACAGCCGCTCGACCAGCTTCTGAACCGTGCCGAGGATGGCGAACACCGCCACCGTGAGCACGATGTACACCAACACGCCCATCTTGTCTCCGTTCGGGCCGATCACGTGCATACGAAAGGGCCTCATCGAGCTAGCCGCAGCGCTTTCTCGGAGGCAAGGTCAGCTTGAAGTTAGTTGGGGCGGGTCCGATAGGGCCATTGGTTGACACTTTTCTTACGGTGGCCCAGGGCTCCCTTACGGTTTTTTTACGCACGTTCGTTCGAACCTGCCAGCAACTCCCGCCCGGCGACGTCCGGACCGACGGCGGCACGTTTTTTCATCTCAGCATCGGAGTAGGTGTCCCCAATCACGATGACGGACAGGAGTTTTGAGGACCTCCACGGCGGCCGGCCTCGTCAATCGCAAGCTCTGGCATTGGCCGGTGCTTTTGCCGATCCTGCGCACCGGGTCGATTAAGGTTCCGTAAACATTGGCGCCCCGGACGTATGGATGCCGTTGTCATCCCGGCACGTGCCGTGCTTTCGGCGTAGACCGAAATTCATGCGTGATCGCCAACACCGAACCGTCGAACGCGGCGTTACCGAACCACCACAGGGGAGAGCAGCCGCGCCGCCGTGGTTCTCGCGCCTGCTCGACGGTGACCACCTTTGGGGATCGTATGGGGCGGCGGTCAGCCAGTACGGGGTTCGCCGCTACAACCTCATCGTCTATCCGCCCGGAACCAGTACCACCGACCGGCGGCTGGCGAGGCTGTGGCGTGCATGGCCGCTAACCGCTGCCGCGTTGATGCTGTTGTGCGTCATGGTGTTGGGCAATGCAATGGACTCACCCGATACCGTGCTGACAGTCGCCGCGGTCGCCTACCTGAGTATCAGCATGCTCCTCTTTTTCCGGGCCGGGCCTCCCCGTGTTCGAGCTAGGTCGATGTCGATCATCCTCATGCCCAACACCGTCGACGTGCAGGAGCTGCGCAGGTACGCCCAATGGCGGACGTTGGTCGACATGCTGATCAAGGCCGACCGCATGCTGACGACTCATGCGATCTCACCGGTCGAGCATGAGGCCGTCTGGTGGGATGCCTACGACCGTGTGGCAGAGATCGAGCATGTCTGATGCGCTGACACAAAACCTCAGGCGTCCAGGTATCCGGTGTCCGTCCAATCATTGGGCGCAGAACCTGCTGCTCTTGCCAGCGACGATATTGGCCACTGACGGCCGATGTGCAATCCAAGCTGGATGTAGACGAATCACTGGCCGAGGCCAGCGGTGGTTGGATCACCGCGTTGACCCTCGGAAAGATGCAGCGCTGGTTCATAACCCGGGTGCTCGCGAACGAGAAGCTCAGCGCTTACCTCGTCGATTCTGCGTTGCGTTGAAAACGACAGAGCCGATGTGATGTCCAAGCGAACCGACGAGAAGCGCGCTTGTCGGAGGAAAAGCCAATCATCGCAAAAGATCGGCCTCGGGCAAGCACACGTGAATGCCGGGTTTCAGCGGCTGCCGGGTTTTTCGGTCATCGGGATCCGGACGCGGAAAACCGTTCTGCCCTCGGTGGATTCGGCGGTTACGGAGCCGCCATGCGCCTTGACTATCGAACTGACGATGGCCAGGCCCAGCCCGGTGCCCGTTCCGTTGAGCCTCGAGTTGTCCGCCCGGGCGAACCGTTCGAACAAGCGGGGGAGAAGCTCCGGGTCGATGCCCGGTCCGTCGTCGGCCACGGTCAGCTCCGCACATGGCGCCTCGGCACCATCGCGGCGGCAGGCGATCGCGGTCGTGACGGTGACCCCGGGCGGGTTGTGCACCCGGGCATTGTTGAGCAGGTTGCTGACCAGCTGATGCAACCGCGCATGATCCCCACGGACCCACACCGGTTCCGCCGGTAGGTCCTTCACCCAGTGGTGCATCGGCGCCGCGACCGCCGCGTCGTTGACGGCGTTGCCGACGAGCTCGGCGAGGTCGACGTCCTCGCTCTGCAGGTCTTGCCCTTCGCCCAGGCGCGACAGCAGCAGCAGCTCGTCGACCAGCAGCGTCATGCGCCGCGCTTCCGACTCGATGCGGGCCAGCGCATATTCGGTGGTCGGGGGCAACTCCGAACTGTCCTGGCGGGTGAGTTCGGCGTACCCCTGAATCGCGGCGAGGGGGGTCCGCAGTTCGTGGCTGGCGTCAGTGATGAACTGCCGCGTTCGCAGATCGGATTCGGCGCGCTGCGCCAGCGCACTGTCGACGTTGTCGAGCAACCGGTTCAACGTGTGGCCGACGATGCCGACCTCGTTCTGCTGGTTGGTGTCACGCGGCCGCACCCGGACACTGATTCGGTGGTCGTCGTCGGCGAGCGGCATGGCGGCGACTTCCGCAGCGGTGGCCGCCAACCGGCGCAATGGGCGCAGGGTGTAGCCGACGACCCAAACGGTGAGCCCGGCGGTGACCGTCAACGCCGCCGCGATCAGCAGGGTGGTGGTGAGTTGTTTGCGGGCGATGATCTGGTCGGCGAGGTTCAGCGAGACGCCGGCGATCAGCACGTCCGATCCATCGACGTGGCTCTTGAGCCGGTAATACCCGAGGCTGCCCAGGTTTTCGGTCCGGGGCGGGCCGTTTGCCCACGATTGCGCCTCGACGGCGCGCACCACGTCGGCGGGTGCGGGCCGCGCTTCGGCTTCGGAGAACACCGCCGACCCGATCACGGCGCCTTCATGCAGCACCACGATCAGGTTTCCCGGCGTCTGATCGGTGAACTGCAGCATCGCCTCCGGCAGTGGCTTGGCACCGACGGCCGGATCATGTTCGCCCCGAACGTATTTGTGATACGAATGGCCCAACGCGTCCAACGACTCGGCGACGTCGGCGTCGCTCATCGCGGTGACGTAGCCCCGCAGGCTCAGCACGGAGACGATGCCGACCGTCATCAGCACCACGCTGACCACGGCGAGGACCCCCAACAAGAGCTGGCGGCGTAACGAATGGGGCAGCCACCGCGGAAGATCGCCGGACAGGGCGTCCCGGGCCCGGCTCATTCCGGGGGCCGCAACATGTATCCCACACCGCGCACGGTGTGAATCATCGGTTCCCGGCCGGAATCGATCTTTTTCCTCAGATAGGAGATGTAGAGATCCACGATGCTGGTGCGCCCGGCGAAGTCGTAGTTCCACACGCGGTCGAGGATCTCGGTGCGGCTCAGCGCGCGGCGGGGATTGCGCATCAGGAAGCGCAGCAGTTCGAACTCGGTTGAGGACAGCGATATCTGCGTGCCGCCCCGGCTCACCTCCCGGCTGGCGGTGTCCAGGCGGAGGTCGCCGACATTGAGGGTTTCGGCCGCGGGCGGCGTCTGCTGACCGGAACGGCGCAGCAACCCGCGCAGCCGCGCCACGAGCTCTTCTAGGCTGAACGGCTTGGTCATGTAGTCGTCGGCGCCCGCGGTCAGACCGGTGACCCGGTCCATCACCGAATCCCGCGCGGTCAGGAAGAGCGTCGGGGTGTAGGTGTCCGATTGGCGGACGCGTTCCAGGATCCGCAGCCCGTCGACATCCGGCAGCATGATGTCGAGCACCAGCACGTCGGGACTGACCTTGTCGAACTTGGCCATGGCCTCGCGTCCGTTGTGGGCGATGTCGACCACCCAGCCCTCGTAGTGCAGCGCCATCTTCACCAGGTTGGTCAGCGCCGGCTCGTCATCGACCAACAGGACCCTGATCGGCGAACCGTCGGCACGGTAAATCCTGGGCAGCTGCCCGAGGATGGCCTGGCGGGGGCGCTGGCCACCCGCATAGTCCGACATTGCGGTCATGTTCCTACATTCTGGCAAGACGCACACCCAACTGTCACGGAGTTCATAGAGTTCTCAAATGTGCGCGGGCGGCGAAGCAACTCGACGGGTGATCCCAGTTATCCAAAAGCGTTGCTTCGCATGGTCGTTGAATGTCGCAGTGCGGCGGTCCGGTTTCGCACAGCACCCCGGCGCATCAGAGTTGCCCGGGGCAGCCAAAAGGGCCCGCACACCGTGGCGTGCGGGCCCTTCGAGTGAAGAGGCGGTGTCAGGCCCAGCTGGACCCGACGGCGCTGTCGGTGCTGGCCATGTTGTTGCCGGCGCTCTGCACCTTCTGCCCGTGGGCGTTGGCCTGCTCGTAGATCACCTGGAAGTTGCGACCCAACTGGGTGATGAACTCCTGGCAGGCCACCGAACCGGCGCCACCCCAGAAGTCACCGGCAGCGAGCACATCGCGAACGATGGCCTGGTGCTCAGCCTCCAGGGACGCGGCCTGGGCGCGGATCAAGGCACCGTGGGCGTCGACATCGCCGAACTGGTAGTTAATGGTCATTGCTTAGCTCCTTAGAAGTGTTGGACAGCAGTGGTTTTCGGCTGCTAGCTGCTCAGGATCTGCTGCGAGGCCTGCTCTTGCTGCTCGTAGTTGTTGGCGTCGCGGATGAGCCCGTCGCGCACTCCGTGGAGCATGTTGACGATGTTGCGGAAGGCCTGGTTGACCTGGCCCATGGTGTCGTACGAGGTCGCCTGCGCCTGACCGCTCCAGCCCGAGCCGGCGATGTTCATCGAGGACGCCCACATCTTGCGGGCCTCGTCCTCGACCGTCTGGGCGTGGACCTCGAAGCGGCCCGCCATCGCACGCATTTCGTGCGGGTCAGTCATAAAACGTGTTGCCATGTTTCTTTCTCCTTGTCTTTCAAGCCTTCAAACTCGAAGTCTTAACAGTTGCAATTGATGCGGTGGTGGCCGCGTTATGGACAGATTACGACCTACCGGTTAACTGATCGCCTCAAACGGGTGACATGTACCCCCTTATTTCCCGTACCGGTATTCCGACATCAGACGACAACCTGCTTGGGCATGACGATCGGCTTGAAGCCGTATCGCGGCCCGGCGCCGTAGGCACCGGCGCCCTTGGCAGCCCCCGCCATGCCGGGCATGCCGGGCATCGCGGCGACCGGCTCCGCCTCGGCCGCGGCCGTCCAGCCCGAGCCCTCGAGCGGGGCGGTGGAGGAGGCCAACGACGTCGCCGGGGCGGCGGCGTTCCAGCCGGCCGGCACCGACAGGCCGCCGACCGCGGAGGCCTCGCCGAGGGCGGCCGACGCTCCCGCGCCCGACACCGAGCCCACCATCGTGCCCGGCACCAGGCCGCCGGCGAGCGGCGTGACGGAGTCGGTGAGGGCGAACGGGATCGACGGCACCGTTCCGAGGGTGTGCCCCAGCGACACGGCCGTCGGGATGGTGTTGCAGACCCACCATGCCGCGGTGTTCACGGCGCCGTTGATGCCGTTGAGCACGGACGGCGTGCCGAGGAAGTTGTCAATCGAGCCCAGGATGCCGTCAGTCGTGAATGGCAGGCTGGGCGCGGCCAGGGCCGCGTTGGAAACGGGAGCCAGCGCCTGGATCGTGCCGCCGGTCGAGTCGGCGGCGAGCGCGGTGCTGTCCGCGGCCGCGGCGGCCGCGGGGTTGGTGGTCGACGCCAGCGGCGTCACCGGCGTCAGCACCCCCGCCGCCGCCGACGCCGCCTGGTAGGCGGCCATCATGGCGGCGTCCTGAGCCCACATCGCGGCGTACTGCGCCTCGGTCGCGGCGATCGCGGCCGAGTTGACGCCAAGGAAGTTGGTCGCCACGAGCGTGGCCAGGAGCGTCCGGTTGGCGGCGATCACCGGCGGCGGAACCGTCGCCGCGAACGCGGCCTCGTACGCGGCCGCAGAGGCCGTGGCCTGTGCGCTGGCCTGCTCGAGCGTCGTGGCCGTCTCGGTCAGGTACGTGATGATCGGCTGGGCCGCGGCCGCCGCCGCCGCCGATCCGCCACCGGTCCAGTTTTCGGTGGTCAGCAACGAGACGATTGACTCCCACTGGGTCGCGGTCGCGCTGACCTCGGCGGCCAGGTTGGCGTATGAGGCCGCGGCGGCCATCAGCGGCCCGGCGCCGGCGCCGGCGTACATGAGCGAAGAGGTGATCTCCGGGGGAATTGCTGCAAAGTCAAGAACCATTTGGGTTTCCCGCTCCTTTGTCTTTAGAAATTCGAGGTTTCGAGGGCAATGACGAGGGACTAGACGGTCGCCGGTTTCGGCATGACGATCGGTTTGACGCCGTAGCGCGGAGCGCCGAAGCCGGCGCTGTTGCGTGCCGCGGCGCCCATGCCCGGCATGCCCGGGATGATCGTGCCGGCGCCCGCCTGCGGGGCGGCGGCGGTCCAGCCCACCGTCTGCAGCGGTGCGGCGCTGGTGCCGACCACCGGGGTGGCGGGAGCGGCCCAGCTCGGCGGCACCGACAGTTTGCTGACCATCGTGGCAGAGCCCATCGAGGCCATCGGCGCCGCGCCGATGCCGGCCATGCCGCCGCCCGCCATCGGCGCCGTCGTGTCGGCGAGGCCCGCGGCACCGGCCGCCGAACCGGCGGCGTCGGCGGCGGAGGTGTCGAGCAGGCCGCCACCGGCCAGACCCAGGAGGTCCGAACCGGCCGAGGCCCAGTTGCCGAAGCCGATGTTGCCGATGTTGGCGCCGTTGCTCGACAGCCCGAAGATCCCGCCGAGCATGTTCGGGTTGGTGCCGTTGCCGGTGCTACCGAGCAGGTATGCCAGCCAGTCCAGCGGGGTGTTCGACGGCGTGGCGGCCGCGGCGGCGGCCGGCGACGCGGCGCTCGACAGCGCGGCCTGGCTCGCGTTGATGGCCTCGGTGTCGCCGTAGCTGCCGGAGCTGATGCCCAGGGTCTGCGCGTAATTCTCCAGCAACGCCTGCGCCTCGGTGGCGATTGCCTGGTACTGGGTGCCGTACGCCGAGAAGATCGCCGCCTGCTGGGCCGACACCGGGTCGGCGGCGGCGGGAGCGATGACCGTGGTCGCCGCTGCGGCGCCGGCGTTCTGCGCCGCCAGGTTGGTGTTGATCCCCGACAGCAGCTGCTCTGCAGCGAGCATCTCTTCGGTCTGTGTTGTCAGAAATGCCATCGATTGCTCCTAATGTTGGAACGAGCCGACCCCCATGCGGTGGATCGACCTGTGTGTTCGCGTAACGGCCCCTGTGCGTTGGCGTAACACTAACGACCCACGACTCCACGGTCCCGGCCGAAAGCGTCAGCGTGACAGCCGTTTACGGCTTTTTAACGATGAGGTCGGCAGTTTTAACACGGTCCTGCCGGATGACATAGACGTGTCATCTGTCATCTGCCGGAAAGCCGTGGTTAATGCGCGCGGGCGCGGATCTTAACCGAAGGCCGCCCCCAGCGCATGCCGGACATTTCGCCTATTCGACAGGGGTGCGATGTCCCGGTTTCGGCGCCCGCGCGCTAGATTCGCCGCCGGGCCCCCATAGCCCAATTGGCAGAGGCAGCGGACTTAAAATCCGCCCAGTG
>NZ_LZJB01000569.1:0-31475 GCF_001666895.1 Mycobacterium sp. E3298 | reverse complement strand
CACTTTGCGTCGCCGAACCCCGCCTCCCGCCGGGCGAAATATGTCAAGATGATTGACATGGTTCAGGCCGAAGATGCCCCGCTTGGTTACCTGCTCTACCGGGTGGCCAGTTTGCTGCGACCGGAGGTTTCCGCGGTGTTGGGCCCGCTGGGCCTGACGCTGCCCGAATTCGTCTGCCTACGAATGCTTTCCATCCTTCCGGGGATGTCGAGCGCCGAATTGTCTCGGCAGGCCGGCGTCACACCGCAGGCGATGAACACGGTGCTGCGCAAGCTGGAAGACATTGGCGCCGTGGCGCGCCCGACGTCGGTGTCCAGCGGCCGCGCGCTGCCCGCCACGCTCACCGGCCAGGGCCGCGCCCTGCTCAAACGCGCCGAAGGCGCGGTGCGGACCGCCGACGCCCGCATCCTGGCCAAGCTGACCGAGAGTCAGCAGCGCGAGTTCAAACGAATGCTCGACAAGCTCGGTTCCGACTGACCGGCGACTAAGCGGCTTGGATCCGGGCCCACGGCCGCGCCTCTTCGAGTTCGTGGGCCAGCTCGAGCAGTAGCGCCTCCTGGCCGATGTCGGCCGAGAACATCATGCCCACCGGCATGCCTTCGTCGGACTGGGCCAACGGAAGCGAGATCGCCGGCTCACCGGTGACGTTCTGCAGCGGGGTGAACGAGACCCAGTCGATCAGTCGCTCGATTACCTGGTGGTAATCGGTGGGTGCCAGATATCCGATGCGGGGCGTCTCGTCGGCGAGCGTCGGGGTCAGCACGACGTCGTAGGTGCCGAAGAATCTTGCGGTGCGCCTACGGATTCGGCGCAGGCGCATGATCGCCAGCGGCAGTCGGTGCATGTTGCGGGCGGTGTGGCGCTCCAGACCGAGGGTCAGGCTGTCCAGCCTGCTGCGGTCGAAGGTCGCGCCGAACATCCGGCGCCCCGTGCGGACCTGGGCCAGCGCCAGGAATCCCCAGTACAACACGAAGTCGTCGACAAAACTGGCCGGCACCGGGGGCTCTTCGAGGTATTCGACGCGGTGGCCGAGCTCCTCGAGAAGACCGGACGACTTCAGCGTGAGCTCGCGCACCTGCGGGCTGCAGTCCCGTTGCACCGAGCGGGTCAGCACGGCGATTCGCAGCCGCTGCCTGCCGGGACCGGTGACATCCCCGATCGGCGCCAGTTTCGGATTACGCCAGATGCGTTCGGCCTCCCGGTAGAACGCCGCGGTGTCGCGCACCGATCGAGTGACCACACCGTTGGCGACGATGCCCACCGGCATCCGGCGCAGGTGCGGGTCCAGCGGCAGCCGCCCACGCGACGGCTTCAGCCCGACGAGGCCGTTGCAGGCGGCGGGGATGCGGATGGATCCGCCTCCGTCATTGGCGTGGGCCATCGGCACCACGCCGGCGGCGACGAATGCCCCAGAGCCCGACGACGATGCGCCGGCACTGAAGTCGGTGTTCCACGGGTTGCGGACCGGCCCCAGCCGGGGGTGCTCGGCGGACGCGCTGAAACCGAATTCCGACAGCTGCGTTTTTCCCACGGGTGCCAGCCCGGTGGCCAGGAACAGCCGGGTGAACTCGCCGTCGGAGGTGGCATTCCACGGCGTCCACGCGTCGGTGCCGTGCATCGTCGGCTGGCCGGCGATGTCGACGTTGTCCTTGAGGAACGTCGGGACCCCGCTGAAGAAGCCGTCGGCAGGGCTGCCCGACGCGCTGTCCCTGGCCTGTTGAAAGGCCGCATACGCCAAACCGTTGAGCACCGGATCGACGGCCTCGGTGCGGGCGATCGCCGCCTCGACGACCTCCGCCCTGCTGACCCAGCCGGCCTGTATCGCGTGGGCGAGGCCGACCGCGTCGAGATCACCGAGGGCGTCGTCGCCGAACGCATGGACGTGTCGCATGAATCGACGCTAGCCCGCCTTCGCGCGGGACTTAGGCCTGGCCCACTTCGAAGCGCACGAACCGCGTCACCGTCACGCCGGCCTCGTCGAGCAGGGCCTTGACCGTCTTCTTGCTGTCGGACACCGACGGCTGCTCCAGCAGCACCGCGTCCTTGAAGAAACCGTTCAGCCGGCCTTCGACGATCTTGGGCAGCGCCTGCTCCGGCTTGCCCTCCGCCTTGGCCGTCTCCTCGGCGATACGGCGCTCGCTGGCCACGACGTCTTCAGGAACGTCCTCGCGGGACAGGAAGCGCGCCTTGAGGGCGGCGATCTGCAGCGCGACCGAGTGCGCGGCCTCGGAATCCGAGCCCTGGTACTCGACCAGGACGCCGACGGCGGGGGGCAAGTCGGCCGCCCGCTTGTGCAGGTAGGCCTCGACCGTCCCGTCGAAGTACGCGACGCGACGCAGCTCGAGCTTCTCGCCGATCTTCGCCGACAAGTCGGCGATGGCCTGCTCGACCGTGGAGTCGCCGGCCTTGGCGGCCTTCAGCGCGTCGACGTCGGTGGCCTTGGACTGGGCCGCGGCCGCGACGATGTCGTCGGCGAGCTTCTGGAACTCTGCGTTCTTGGCGACGAAGTCCGTCTCCGAGTTCAACTCGATCAGCGCGCCGCCCTGGGCGGCGACCAGGCCCTCGGCCGTGGCGCGTTCGGCGCGCTTGCCGACGTCCTTGGCGCCCTTGATGCGCAACGCTTCGACGGCCTTGTCGAAGTCGCCGTCGCTCTCGGCCAGCGCGTTCTTGCAGTCGAGCATGCCGGCGCCGGTGAGCTCACGAAGCTTCTTGACGTCGGCGGCGGTGAAGTTGGCCATGTCAGCCTTCCTATGAAGGGTCTGGTGTCGATTCGGGTGCGCCCGCAGCGGCGTCGGTGGGGGCGCTGGCAGCGGCGGAGGCCAGCAGTTCCTGCTCCCATTCGGGCAGCGGCTCGGCGGCCTCCGCCTCGGGCTTGCCGTCGCCGCGGCCGACCCCGGCGCGGGCCTGCAGGCCCTCGGCGACCGCGGAGGCGATCACCTTGGTCAGCAGCGCGGCCGAGCGGATGGCGTCGTCGTTGCCCGGGATCGGGTAGTCGACCTCGTCGGGGTCGCAGTTGGTGTCCAGGATCGCGATGACCGGGATGCCGAGCTTGCGGGCCTCGCCGACCGCGATGTGCTCCTTGTTGGTGTCGACGACCCAGATCGCCGACGGCACCTTGGCCATGTCGCGAATACCGCCGAGGCTGCGCTCCAGCTTGTTCTTCTCCCGGGTCAGCATCAAGATTTCCTTCTTGGTGCGGCCCTCGAAGCCACCGGTCTGCTCCATCGCCTCGAGCTCCTTGAGGCGCTGCAGCCGCTTGTGCACGGTGGAGAAGTTGGTGAGCATGCCGCCCAGCCAGCGCTGGTTCACGTACGGCATGCCGACGCGGGTGGCCTCGGCCGCAACCGATTCCTGCGCCTGCTTCTTGGTGCCGACGAACAGGACGGTGCCGCCGTGGGCGACGGTCTCCTTGACGAACTCGTACGCCTTATCGATGAAGGTCAGCGTCTGCTGCAGGTCGATGATGTAGATGCCGTTGCGGTCGGTGAAGATGAACCGCTTCATCTTGGGATTCCAGCGACGGGTCTGGTGCCCGAAGTGGGTGCCGCTGTCGAGCAGCTGCTTCATGGTTACGACGGCCATGCGTGTGCCTTACGTGTGTCGGTTGTCGCCCGGCATCGGGTGAAGCCGGGCCCTGGCGCCTGCTGCGATGCCGGACCTCGCCAGGAAACCCTGGCGGGGACCGCCCGGCACGCGGTGCGAACTCCTAGTGGAACGGGAGACGCGGGGCGGACGCGCGAAGTCAGCCCGCGAACGAGCTGCGACCAGCAGTTTACACGGACTCAGCTGGTGGTTTTGCACAGCACCGGCCGCACCTGAGTGGCGACGGCGCCGGTGGCCCACTCAACTGAGCCGATGCGACGGGTTTGGTGGCTGTTGGCGTGGCTGACGGTGCTCGGCGCGGCGCCGGCGGGTGCGGACGACGCCCGCCTGGACTGGCCGCTGCGCCCGCCGCCCGCCGTGGCCCGGGGGTTCGACGCCCCGTCCCCGGACTGGCGGCCGGGGCATCGGGGGGTGGACCTGCCCGGCGTCCCTGGTCAGCCGGTGTACGCGGCGGGCACCGCCACGGTGGTGTTCGCCGGTCAGCTGGCGGGGCGCCCGGTGGTGTCGCTGGCCCACCCCGGCGGGCTGCGCACCAGCTACGAGCCGGTCCGGGCGGCGGTGCGGGTCGGCCAGCCGGTGACGGCCCGGACCGTGATCGGCTCGCTCGAGCCCGGGCATGCCGGCTGCCGGGCGGCGGCCTGCCTGCACTGGGGCGCGATGTGGGGCCCGGCGTCCGGCGCCCATTACGTCGATCCGCTGGGCCTGGTGAAATCGACGCCGATCCGGCTCAAGCCGCTGCGGGGCTGAGCGTGCGGGCCGTGCCCCCAGCCACACCCGTCTCCGGCCGGAGGGCGGACCCTCGTGCCTCGGGGCTTCCCGGCGCCGGGGCGGAAGTGACGCCCGGGAATCGCCGGCTCACGCCCGCGGGTGGGCCTGATCGTGCACCGCCCGCAACCGGGAGACGGCGACGTGGGTGTAGAGCTGGGTCGTCGCCAGGCTGGAATGGCCGAGTAGCTCCTGCACGACCCGCAGGTCGGCCCCACCTTCCAGCAGATGCGTCGCCGCGCTGTGCCGCAGCCCGTGCGGGCCCAGGTCGGGGGCGCCGTCCACCGCGGCGACCGTCTGGTGCACCACCGTGCGGGCCTGGCGCACGTCGAGCCGGCGGCCCCGCGCGCCCAGCAACAGCGCCGGACCGGACTCAGCGGTCACCAGGGCCGGGCGGCCCTCGTCGAGCCAGGCGCGCAGCGCCTCGGCGGCCGGCATCCCGAACGGCACGGTGCGCTGCTTGTTGCCCTTGCCGAGCACCCGCACCAGCCGATAACCGGTGTCCACGTCGTCGATGTCCAGGCCGCACAGCTCGCTCACCCGAATCCCGGTGGCGTACAACATCTCGACGATCAACCGGTCCCGCAACGCCATCGGATCACCTTGTTGGGCACCCGATTTCGCGGCGGCCATCGCGTCGAGCGCCTGATCTTGGCGCAGCACCGCCGGCAGCGTGCGGTGCGCCTTGGGCACCTGCAGCCGCGCCGCCGGGTCCCCGGCCAACAGGCCACGCCGCGCGGCCCACGCGGTGAACGCCTTGACCGCCGACGTGCGACGGGCCAGCGTCGTGCGCGCCGCTCCCGCCGTGGCCGAGGCGGACAGCCAGGAGCGCAGGAGCGGCAGGCTCAGCCCGTCCAGCGCGGCGCCGCGGCTCTCGAGGAACGTCAGCAGCGAGCGCAGGTCACCGAGGTAGGCCCGGCGGGTGTGCGCCGAGCGGCCGCATTGCAGCGACAGGTATTCGTCGAATTCCTCGAGGATGGCCTCCACGCCTGCAACGTTCGCAGGAGCCGGGGACCCGGTTCAGTCGACGCGCCGAAGCGTGTCCGGGGTGAGATCTTTCAGTGTCGGATAGCCGTCGACCGCCATGATCAGGTCCGCTTCGGCCAGCAGCGAACGCAGCACGTGGACGACGCCGTCGACGCCGCCCAATGCCAGGCCGTACGCGTACGGCCTGCCGATCCCCACCGCGGTCGCGCCCAGCGCCAGCGCCTTGACGATGTCGGCGCCGCTGCGGATGCCCGAGTCGAACAGCACCGGCAGCCCGTCGGCCGCCTCGATCACCCCGGGCAGGCAGTCCAGCGCCGGCAGGCCGCCGTTGGCCTGGCGTCCGCCGTGCGTCGAGCAATAAATACCGTCGACGCCGCCGTCCCTGGCGCGTCGGGCGTCGTCGGGATGGCAGATGCCCTTGACGATGAGCGGCAGCTTGGTCAGCGACCGCAGCCAGGGCAGGTCGGCCCACGTCAACGGATTGCCGAAGGTCGTAATCCACTGCAGCACAGTGGCCTGCGGGTCTTCCTCGGGCGGGCGTGCCAGGCCGGCGCGAAAGACCGGGTCGCTGGTGTAGTTGGCCAAGCAGTGCCCGCGCAATTGCGGAAAATTCGCCGTGCTGAGGTCGCGCGGACGCCAGCCGGGAACCCAGGTGTCCAGCGTGACGATGATGCCCCGGTAGCCGGCGGCCTCGGCCCGCTGCACCAGGCTCGCGGCGAGCTCGCGGTTCTTGGGCGTGTACAGCTGGAAAAAGCCGGGCGTGTCGCCGAACTGGGCGGCGACGTCTTCCAGTGGGTCGGCGGTCAGGGTGGAAACGACCATCGGGACACCGGTGGCCGCCGCGGCGCGCGCGGTGGCCAGGTCGCCATGGCCGTCTTGAGCGCAGATGCCGATGACGCCGATCGGGGCCATGAACACCGGCGACGGCAGCGTCAGGCCGAACATCTCGACCGACAGGTCACGCTCGGCGGCGCCGACGAACATCCGCGGCATCAAGCCCCGGCGGTCGAATGCCTCGCGATTGGCCCGTTGGGTGCGCTCGTCGCCGGCGCCACCCGTGACGTAGGACCACACCGACGGCGACATCGCCCGTTCCGCCCGGGCCTCCAGCTCCGCGAAGGCCATCGGCAGCGCGGGCGCGACCCCGCCCAGACCCTGGAAGTAGATCTCGTTCTGGTAATCGCCGAAATGCGCCATGGAAGTAGAGGATGCCAGCCGGCGATCGGACCGACGAACCCGCTACGAAGCCCCGGCCTCGGCCTCGGCCAGTTCCTTCTTCCATTGCCGGAAGGTCTCTTCGGTGCGGCCGCGCCGCCAGTAGCCCGAGATGGACGACGCCCACTTCGCGTCAACGCCGCGCTCCTTGCGGATGTAGGGCCGCAGATTGTGCATGACGCTTTGCGCCTCGCCGTGGACGAACACGTGCACCCGCCCGGGCAGCCACGGCGTGGTGGTGACGGCCTCGATCAGCGGGGCGTGGTCGCCTGCGCGGTCCTCGGGGACCAGGTCGGCCCGGCCGCCGCGATAAACCCAATGCACCTCGACGCCTTCCGGCGCCGTCAGGGGAATCTCGTCTTCCTGGCCCGCCACCTCGATGAACGCCTTGCCGACGGCGCTGGGTGGCAGCGCTTCCAGGGCGACGGCGATCGCCGGCAGCGCCGATTCGTCACCGGCCAGCAGATGCCAATCGGCGGCCGGATCGGGGGTGTAGGCACCGCCGGGACCCATCAGGAAGATCCGCTGGCCGGGCTGCGCCGCGGCCGCCCACTGGCCCGCGATCCCGTGCTCGCCGTGCGTGACGATGTTCAACGTGAGCTGACCGGCGGCGCTGTCGACGCGGCGGACCGTCATGGTCCGAACCGACGGCCGCTTCTCGGGCGGCAGGCCGGCGAAGCTGTCGAGGGTCAACGGCTGCGGCAAGTCCGCGACGTCGACGTCGTCGGCGACGAACGCCAGCTTGACGTAGGAGTCGGTGAATTTGCTGGGCACGAAGGCGTCGAAGTCCTTGCTGCCCAGCACGACCGCGACCATGTGCGGTGTGAGCTCCTTGGTATCGACAACCTCGAAGCGTTGCAGAGGTCGACCCGCCACTTGTCCTCCTGTCCCCGCCCGACCCCCGTCGACTATACGAGCCGCGGCGTCGACGCAGCTCGGCCGCTCGAGGCCCGGGGAAGTCGCCACTTGCCCTCCTGACGACACACCAACCCGGCCAGCTCGAGCATGGCCAGCGGCCCCAACACCCGCTCGGGCGCCAGCCCCGACGCAATCGCAAGCTGTTCGACGGTTGCGGCGCCGCGGCCCGGCAGCGCCTCGTACACCCGGCGTTCGCCGTCACTCAGCCCGTCGAGCTCGGTCGCCGGGCGCGGTTCCTCGGCGGCCAGCTCCCCGATGCGGCCGATGAGCTCGACGATGTGGTCGGCCCGGGTGACCAGCTCGGCGCCGTCGCGCAGCAGCGCGTGGCAGCCGGCCGACGCCGACGACGTCACGGGCCCGGGCACCGCCGCGACCACCCGCCCCAGCGCCCGCGCCCACGCGGCGGTGTTGGCCGCTCCGCTGCGCAGCCCCGCTTCGACCACCACCGCGGCCCCCGCGACGGCGGCCACCAGTCGGTTGCGGGTCAGGAATCGGTGGCGCGCGGGCCGAACGCCCGGCGGGTATTCGGTGAAGAGCAACCCGTGTTGGCCCACGCGATGCAGCAACGTGGTGTGGCCGCTCGGATACGGGATGTCGAGTCCCCCGGCGAGGACGGCCACGGTGACGCCGTCAGCATTGAGCACCGCCCGGTGCGCGGCCCCGTCGATGCCGTAGGCGCCGCCGGAGACGACGGCCACCTCGCGTTGCACCAGCCCGACCGCCAAGTCCTCGGCGACCTGCTCGCCATATGCCGTCGCGGCCCGGGTGCCCACCACGGCGGCAGCCCTGTGCGCCACCTCGTCGAGCCGGATCGGACCTTGCGCCCACAACACCATCGGGGCCGCGCCGCGCGCTCTGCCCGAGGCGCCGCCGAACGCGGCAAATGCCAGCAGCGGCCACTCGTCGTCGTCGGGCGTGATCAACCGTCCCCCGCGGCGGGCGAGCAGCTCGAGGTCGGCCGCGGCGCAGTCGATTTCGCGCCTCGCCTCCGTGTGCCGCGCTAGATCGTCGTCGACCACGCCGCGGCGCACCCGGTCGGCCGCCTCTACCGGGCCGACGGACCGCACCAGGGTGGCCAGCCCGGCACAGGGCGGCTCGGCCACCCTGGACAGGTACGCCCAGGCGCGCAGCGCCGGATCGTCGACCGCCGTCAGCATTGGGGCGCTGCGGCTTCCAAGAATCCGCCAAGGATTCGTTTAGCCCCATACGCGAATGTGTTGTCGTCGACCCCCATTCGCCATCGCGCGGCCGGCAACGAACGGAGCAAACAATGATCGTCTGCTCGCCGACCCAGCTCGCGGCGCCCGCTCGCCCGGTAAACCCTTGGGCGATCGCGGCGTTCGCGCTGAGCCTGGTCAGCTGGTGCGGCCTGCCCATCCCGATCCTGAGCGGCGTCCTCGCGTTCGTCGCGCTGCGTGACATGGAACAGCGCGGCGAGCGCGGCCGCGCGATGGCGCAGTTCGCCCGGGCGTTCGCCATCCTGGTGACCGTCGCGATAGCGGTCCGCGGCGGGCACAACGACTGGCTGACCAAGGCGTACTGGTGATTTGCGGTCGGCGCTCATCGCTGCGCCCCCGGCTGACGGAAGCTGAGCGCGGCGGCGACCTCCTCGGGCCCGGGCGATACCCCGCCGGCGAGATCGGTCAGGCTCCACGCGACCCGCAGCGTCCGGTCCAGGCCCCGGATGCTGAGCGCACCACGGTCCAGGGCCTTCTGCAGCGGAGTCATCGCCGCGTTGCCGGGGCGGAACTTTCGGCGCAACAGCGCCCCGCTCACTTCGGCGTTGGTCCGAAATCCATACGGTGACCACCGCTGGGCCGCGGCCGCGCGGGCCTGGGCCACCCGGAGCCGAACCTGTGCCGTCGATTCGGCTTCGCCGCCGGAGAACGCGCCCGCGCGCACCGAGTGCATCTGCACCCGCAGGTCCACCCGGTCGAGCAGTGGACCGGACAGCTTGCCGAGGTAGCGGCGCTTGGCCGCGGCCGCACAGATGCAGTCCTGCGGATCGGCGGGTGCGCAGGGGCACAGGTTGGCCGCCAGCACCAGCTGAAACCGCGCGGGGTAGCAGGCGACACCGTCGCGCCGCGCGAGACGAATCTCCCCATCCTCCAAGGGAGTTCGCAAGGCTTCCAGCGCGCTGACACTGATCTCTGCGCATTCGTCCAGGAAGAGCACACCGCGATGCGCGCGGCTGACGGCGCCGGGGCGCGCCATGCCCGAGCCGCCGCCGACGAGCGCCGCGACGCTGGAGCTGTGATGCGGCGCCACGAACGGCGGCGCGGTGATCAGCGGCGTCTCCCCCGACAGCAGCCCGGCCACCGAATGGATCGCGGTGACCTCGAGCGACTCGCTCTCCGAGAGCGGCGGCAGCAGACCCGGGAGCCGCTGGGCCAGCATGGTTTTGCCGACGCCCGGCGGCCCGGTGAGCATGAGGTGGTGCGACCCGGCGGCCGCCACCTCCACCGCGAACCGCGCCTGGGTCTGCCCGACCACATCGGCCAGATCCACCGAGGGTTCCGGCGGGGTGGCCGTCGTGGTGATGCGGTGGTGCAGGGCGATGGACCCGGCGAGCCATTTCTGCAGCTGCCGCAACGTCCGCACGCCCCAGACGTCGATGCCGTCGACAAGGCTGGCCTCGGCCAGGTTGTCGACCGGGACGACGACGGCAGGCCAGCCGTCGCGCTTGGCGGCCAACACCGCCGGCAGCACACCGCGCACGGGGCGCACCCGGCCGTCCAGCGACAACTCGCCCAGCAGCACCGTCTTCTCGAGGCGGTCCCACGGGTTCTTTCGCTGCGCCGACAGGACGGCCGCGGCCAGGGCAATGTCGTAGACCGACCCCATTTTGGGCAGCGTCGCCGGCGAGAGCGCGAGCGTGAGCCGCGCCATCGGCCAGTCGTTGCCGCAGTTGGTGACCGCGGCCCTGACCCGGTCACGGGATTCCTGCAGTGCGGCGTCGGGCAGACCCACCAGATGAACGCCCGGCAGTCCGGAGGTGATGTCGGCTTCGATTTCCACGATCTGTCCATCCACTCCGCGGACGGCGACCGAGAACGCGCGGCCGAGCGCCATCAGCCGATCCCTTGCAGATGGGTGATTTCGGGCGTCCGCCGGCGCCCGATCCGCACCCGGATCACGTCGATGCGCAGCGCCGCCCAGCGCGTGTCCTGGCCCGCCAGCCACAGCCCGGCCAGGCGGCGCAGCCGACGGACCTTTCGCTCGGTGACCGCGTACGCCAGCCCGCCGTAGCCGTCGCCGGTACGGGTCTTCACCTCGACGAACACCACAGTGCGGGTGGCGTCGTCGCAGGCGATGACGTCTAGTTCGCCGTAGCGGCAACGCCAGTTGCGTTGCAGAACACGCAATCCCGCCCTCGCCAGATGGTCAACCGCGAGCGCCTCACCGAGCGCTCCGAGCTGGATCCGGGTCATCGTCGTTTCGGTCGTCATGCCGGCAACTGTGCGGGCCGGCCCCGACACGGCGGGCCACTGCGGCGCGTGTGAGCCGTCCACGCGGCCGGTTATCCCCAGTGCCGCGCTCATCCACAGTCGGCCGACACCGTCTAGCCGATGCGATCGGCCCTGGTGTAGATGTTCATCGAGTCCTCGCGCAGGAAGGCGACCAATGTGATGCCCGACTCCTCGGCCAACGACACGGCCAGCGACGACGGCGCCGACACGGCGGCCAGCACCGGAATCCCGGCCAGCACCGCTTTTTGCGTCAACTCGAAGGAGGCCCGCCCACTGACCAGCAGGACCGAGCCGGCCAGCGGCACTCGCCGCTGCTCCAGCGCCCAGCCGATGACCTTGTCCACGGCGTTGTGCCTGCCGACGTCCTCGCGCACCGCGAACATCGTCCCGTCGACCCCGAACAGCGCGGCCGCGTGCAGCCCGCCGGTGCTGTCGAAAACCTTTTGCGCGGAACGGAGTTGGCCCGGCATCGCTTCAAGTGTGGCCGCCGCGACAGTCGCCGGATCCGCCCCGGGGGCGAAACGACCGATCACCCGCACCGCATCCAGCGACGCCTTGCCGCACACTCCGCACGAGGAGGTGGTGTAGAAGTTTCGGGTCACGTCGAGGGTGGGTGCCGCGACGCCGGCGGCCAAGGTCACGTCCAGGACGTTGTAGGTGTTCGTGCCGTCGACGGCACCGCCGCAATAGCGGATGCTCTGCACGTCGTCGCGGCCGGCGATGATGCCCTCGGTGAGCAGAAAGCCTTGAGCCAATTCGAAATCCGCCCCCGGCGTGCGCATGGTCACGGTGACCGCCGCGCCGTTCACCCGGATCTCGAGCGGCTCCTCGACGACCAGCGTCTCCGGCCGGGTGATCGCTTCGCCGGCAGCCAGGTGCGTCACCCTCCGGCGCGCAGTTACGTGCCGCACGAGGCGATTTCACCGTCGGCGGGTATTGCGGCGGAGCGCTGAGAACTCACGCAGCAAAACTACCCCGGCCTCATAGCGCCGAGGCCAGCGCGGTCAGGGTTTCCGCCGAGGTGTGGACCGGCCGCCAGCCGAGTTGGGTGCGCGCCTTCGTGGTGTCCATGACCATCGACGTGCGCGCGGTGTGGAGCCATTCCAGCATGGACGGGACGAGCGGCACCCGCGAAAGCGCCGCCGACGCCGCGGAGGCTGCGACGGCGGGAACCCGGACCGGGCGCCCACCCAGCGCCCTGGCCACGTCGGCGACCGTGACGACACCGTCGCCGGCGATGTTGTACGCCCCGGGGGGCGCCGGCGTGGTGGCCGCCAACGCGATCGCGCTCGCGACGTCGTCGTGGTGCACCAGCTGCAGCGGGTAGCCCGGGTCCGGGACGACCGGCTTCAAAATCGGCACCGCCTTGACCACTGCGCGCATCGGGCCGGGCAGTTGGTTCCACGGCATCGCATCGGCCAGGGCGGTGGCGTTGGGGCCGGCGACGATGCACGGCCGCAACACGAAGACCTCCAGCGGCGAGTCCTTGGTGATCTCGCCGAGCAGGGCCTCGCACGCCGCCTTCTGCTCGGAGTAATAGTGCTCTTCGGACCCCCGCGCCGGCACGTCCTCGGTCAGCGGGTCGGGGTTGTCGCGGTGATATCCATAGGCCGCCACCGAGGACGTGTACACCAGGCGCCTGGGCCGCTCGCTGGCGACCGTCGCCTCGAACACGTTGCGGGTGCCCTGCAGGTTGATGCGGGCGCTCTCTTCCCGCGATCCCATGATGATGAAGGCCAGGTGGATCACCACGTCGGTCTGGGCCACCAGGGCGTCGACGGCCTCGCGGTCCAGGATGTCGCCCTGCTGGTAGGTGGTCTTCTGCCAGCCGCGCGAAGACGGGTCGAACGGGCGGCGGGCCATCCCGATGATGGCGTCCACGGCCGGTTCGCGCTCCAGCGCCGTCACCGCCGACATCCCGATCTCGCCGGTCGGCCCGGTCACCGCGACGGTAATTCCCACCCCAACGCTTTTTCCCGTCGGTGGCCCGCCGAAACCAGGGGTGGGAAACGTCACCCAGACCATCTCGCCCGGTGGCGCAAATCGTGAGCGCCGGACGCGCGGGTACCCGTATTGTCGGCGAACGATTCTGGCGGTCCGCGCACCGGCGGGCCGGGCGCGTGCAATTCGTCGCAATCGCGCCGAACAGCGTGTGAGGCGCGCCCGCAAGACCGATAATCTACGGCGATCGAACGCGGGGTCAGAGTGCATTGCACAGGGAATGAGGCACACATGGGGGACGAATCGACGGCCGCAGGCCGACCGACGCCCGGCGGGGAGAAGGCCGACCCCGGGACCGTCTTCGCCGCGCTGGCCGAGATCATCTACCAGGGCTCGGACGCCGGTCAGATGTACGCGGCCATCTGCGTCGCCGCCACCCTGATCGTCCCCGGTTGCGATCACGCCAGCCTCTTGGTGCGCGACGGCGACAGCTATGTCACCGTCGGCGCGAGCGACCGGTTGGCCCAGCAGGTCGACGAGCTGGAACGGCGTTCGGGCGACGGGCCGTGCATCGACGCGATCGAGGAGGAAACCCCACAGATCGACCCGGACCTCAGGACGCCGTCGCTGTGGCCCAAGCTGGCGAAGGTGCTGTTGGCGGAGACCCCGGTGCGCGGGGCGATGGGTTTTCGGCTGCTGGTGGACAAACGCAAAGCGGCCGCGCTGAACCTCTTCAGCGACACCGCAGGTGTGTTCGACTCCGAGGCGGCCGGGCGTGCGGCGGTGCTCGCCTCGTTCGCCAGCGTGGCCATCAACGCGGTCGCCAAGGGTGAGGACGCGAGCAGCCTGCGCCGGGGACTGCTGAGCAACCGCGAGATCGGCAAGGCGGTCGGCATGCTGATGCTGCTGCACGACATGACCGAGGACCAGGCGTTCGAACTGCTGCGCCGCCATTCCCAGTCGCTGAACATCAAGCTGGCCGACGTGGCGCGGGTCGTCATCGAGAGGCGCGGCCAGCTGCCGCCCCCGGAAGAAGGCTAGGCCCGGCTACTCGGGCAGCCGCAGCTCGGGCTTTTCCACCTCTTCGATGTTGACGTCCTTGAACGTCACCACCCGTACCTGCTTGACGAACCGGGCCGGCCGGTACATGTCCCACACCCAGGCGTCGGACAGCCGGAGTTCGAAATACACCTCGCCGTCGGCGTTGCGCGGCACCATCTCGACGCTGTTGGCCAGGTAGAACCGCCGCTCGGTTTCCACGACGTAGCTGAACTGTCCGACGATGTCTTTGTATTCGCGGTATAGCGAGAGCTCCATCTCGGTTTCGTACTTTTCGAGATCCTCGGCACTCATCTGTTCAGACGTCCTTCTCGGAGAAACACTTCCCCGGCGTTCCGCCCAGGGAATCCTGGTCCCATCTTTCCTCACCGATATCCGCCGCGCGCGGGCGGAGGTCCGGTCTGCATTCGGCCACCACGCGGCCACCCGACCCTTGTGACCCTATGGCCACCCGCCGAACGTTGATGAACGAATGGCGGTGTTCGGGGCAGGGCCCCAGCTGCGTCAGCGCCACGCTGTGCGCCGGCGTGCCGTAGCCCTTGTGCTCGGCGAAGCCGTAACCCGGGTGGTCGGCGTCCATGGCGACCATCAGCCGGTCCCGGCTCACCTTCGCCAGCACGCTGGCCGCGGCGATGCAGGCCGCCACCGCGTCGCCCCCGATCACCGGAAGCGACGGCACCGGCAGCCCGGGGACGCGGAATCCGTCGCTCAGCACGTAGCCGGGTCGCACCGCCAGGCCCGCGACGGCGCGGCGCATGCCCTCGATGTTCGCGACGTGCACGCCGCGCCGGTCCACCTCGGCCGGCGGGATGAACACCACGTGGTAGGCCAGCGCGTAGCGACGGATCAGCGGGAACAACCTCTCCCGCGCGGCCTCGGTCAGCTTTTTCGAATCATCAAGTGCTGCAAGGCTTTCCAGCCGCCCCGGGCCAAGCACACAGGCGGCCACCACCAGCGGGCCGGCGCAGGCGCCGCGACCGACTTCGTCCACGCCCGCGACCGGGCCCAACCCGCTGCGGTACAGGGCGGATTCCAGGGTGCGCAATCCCGACGATTTGCGGATCACCGTCCGCGGCGGCCACGTCGTGGCCATGGCTACTGATGCTGTTGCGGGTTCACTGAAGACACGCCGCCCCAGCGCCCCGGTGGCCACACGATGAACCTCGCCTTGCCGATCACGTTGGACACCGGCACGGTCCCCGACGTCGCGTCGCCCGTGCACAACACGCCCTTGAGCGCCTCGGCCGGAACGCTGGTGCAGTGGGCGCGGGAGTCCGCCGAGTGCGTCCGGTTGTCGCCCATCACCCACAGCCGCCCTTGCGGCACGGTGACCGGCCCGAACTCGCTGCCCAGGCACGGGTACACCGACGGGTCGGCCATCATGGTGGCCGGATCCAGGTAGGGCTCCTTGAGCGGCTTGCCGTCGACCGTCAACCCGGTGTCGGCGCGGCACTGCACCGTCTGCCCGCCGACCGCGATGACCCGCTTGACCAAGTCGTTCTCGTCGGGAGGCACGAAGCCGATGAAGGACAGCGCGTCCTGCGCCCAGCGCAGCACGGTGTTGTTGGACCGGATCGACTTGTAGCCGAGGTTCCACGACGGCGGCCCCTTGAAGACGATGACGTCGCCGGGGCGCGGCGGGTCGAAGCGATAGGTGACCTTGTCGACCATGATCCGGTCGCCGACGCAGCCGGCGCAGCCGTGCAACGTCGGCTCCATCGACTCCGACGGGATCAGGTAGGGCCGCGCCACGAAGGTCAGCATCACGTAATAGAGCGCCACCGCAATGACCGCCAGCAGGGCGAATTCCCGCAGGGCGGATCGCTTGGTGCGCTCCGGAGCATCCGGGTCGGGCGCGTCCGCGGGTTCGGGAATCGATTGGGCGGCGTTCGGCGCCTCGCCTTCGGGCGGGTCCGGGATGCGGGTGGAGACCTTCGGCTCTGACTGGGCGGACTGGGGCTCAGATGAGTCCGTGGGATCGGTCACGAGATCAGAGTAGCCAGCGCAGATTGTGGCGCTGTAAACCGACCGGGACTGCCGCCCGGCCGTCCCAGCTCAGCGCTTTTCCTTGATCTTGGCCTTCTTGCCGCGGAGCTCGCGCAGGTAGTACAGCTTGGCGCGGCGGACATCGCCACGGGTCACCACCTCGATGTGGTCGATGTTCGGCGAATGCACCGGGAAGGTCCGCTCGACGCCGACGCCATAGCTTTCCTTGCGCACGGTGAACGTCTCGCGGACTCCGCCACCCTGCCGGCGGATCACCACGCCCTTGAACACCTGGATGCGCTCCTTGGCGCCCTCGATGACCTTGACGTGCACGTTGATGGTGTCGCCCGGGCCGAAAACCGGGATGTCGTCGCGCAGCGACGCTTGGTCGACGAAGTCCAGGCGGTTCATCTTGAGAAGGCACTTCCTTGCGGTCGCGGCCTGCGGGGACAGCCCTCACCTGGGGTGTGAGGCGGTCGCCAAGCCGATGGTTTTGGGCAACTTGCGCGTATCTCGCAGCAGGCGGGAAGCGGCCCGGCCGGCCGGCAACCGCTGGAGACAACTGGTCAATTGTGCCAGACGGGGCGCTTGCCATGAAAATCACAGCTTCCGAGGCGGTTCACAGCGAGCCGAACACGCTGGTGAATGGTACATATGACTGGGGCCAGAACGCGCTACCGGACCATGCGTGACGGCCGGATCAGGTGGCGCGACGCGGCCCGCGCTTGTGCACTTCGGTGCGTCCGAGCCAGTCGGAGGAGAGGAATGCGCGTTCGGCCGCTGACTTTGTTCACCGCCACAGCGGCGGTGGCGTTGGTGGTGGCCGCCGGTTGCGAGGCGAAGGTACAGGCCAAGGTCTACAACTTCCCGGTGTACGTCACCCCCGACCGCGGCCTGCGTCAGCCGCCGCCACAGAGGGCGCAGCTGATGCTCGAGGCGGTCAAGCCAACGCAGCAGGAGCAGCAGCCGGCCAGCGCGGGGCCCGTCGGACTCCAGGCGCGGGTGCAGCAGGCGACGGACGAAGCCGCAGCCAGCGGCGCCGCTTTGTCGGTGGCGATCCTCGATCGCAAGACGCATCAGCTGGTCTCCACCGGCAACAGCCAGGTCATCGGCACCGCGTCGGTGGCCAAACTGTTCATCGCCGACGACCTGCTGCTCCACGAATCCGAGGGCAAGGCCGCGCTGAGCGCCGACGACCGCCAGGCGTTGGACATCATGTTGCAGTCCTCCGACGACGGCGCAGCCGAGCGGTTCTGGGCCCAGGGCGGCCAGAATGCGATCATCACCGCGGTCGCGGCCCGCTACGGCCTGGCGTCGACCACGCCGCCCGGCGACGGACGCTGGTGGAACACCATGAGCACCACGACCGACCTTGTCCGCTACTACGAGATGCTGCTGGACGGGTCCGGCGGGCTGCCGCCGGACAAGGCGAAGCTCATCGTCGACGACCTGGCCCAGTCCACCCCGAACGGGCTCGACGGCTATCCGCAGCGCTTCGGCATCCCGGAGGGGTTGTACGCCGAACCGGTGGCGGTCAAGCAGGGCTGGATGTGCTGCATCGGCAGCGACTGGATGCACCTGTCGACCGGCGTGATCGGCGCGGACCGTCGTTACATCATGGTGGTGCAGTCCCTGCAGCCCGCCGACGACGCCACCGCCCGCGAGACCATCACCCGGGCGGTCAAGACGATATTTCCCGAAGGCCGGATCGACCCGCTGCGGCGCGGCCTCTAATCGGAGGGGTCCAGCAGCTCGGGGCGCCGTTCCCGCGTGCGTTGCAGCGAAACCTCCCGCCGCCAGGCCTCGACCCGCGCGTGGTCGCCGGATAGCAAGACCTCGGGAACGTCGAGCCCGCGCCAGCTCGGCGGGCGGGTGTAGCTGGGGCCCTCGAGCAGCCGGTCCAGGGCCGGCGAATGCGAATCCTGCAGGTGCGAGACGGGGTTACCGAGCACTCCGTCGAGCAGGCGCACCACGGATTCGATCATCACCACGGCCGCCGACTCCCCACCCGGCAGGACGTAGTCGCCGATCGAGACCTCCTCGACCCGCATCCGTCGGCCGGCATCCTCGACGACCCGCTGGTCGATACCCTCGTAGCGACCGCACGCGAACACCAGGTGCTCCTCGGCGCTCCACCGCTGGGCGTCGGCCTGCGTGAACAACGAGCCGGCTGGTGTCGGAACGACCAAAACGGTTCGCTCGGAACAGATTTCGTCCAGAGCTTCGCCCCACACCGGCGCCTTCATCACCATCCCGGGACCGCCGCCGTAGGGCGCGTCGTCGACCGAACGGTGCACGTCGTGCGTCCACCTCCGCAGGTCGTGAACCCGCAGGTCGACCAGGCCCGAACCAATCGCCTTGCCCGGCAACGATTGCCGCAGCGGGTCGAGGAAGGCGGGAAAGATGGTGACGACGTCGATTCTCATGCCAGATCCAGTAGGCCCTCGGGTGGATCGATCTCCACGGCACCGTCGTCGAGTGACACCGACGTGACGATCGCGCCGACGAACGGCACCAACACTTCCCCGCCGTCGCCCCGGCGCACCGCCAACAGCTCGCCGCCGGCGGTGTGCAGCACCTCGGCGACGACACCGACGTCCTGTCCGGTCACGGTCCGGACGTGCAGGCCCTCGAGCTGGTGGTCGTAGTAGGTGTCCGGCTCGTCGATGGGCGGCAGGTCATCGGAGTCGACGACGAACAGGGTTCCCCGCAGCGCGTCGGCGGAGTCCCGGTCGGTCACCCCGGCCAAACGCAACAGCAGCCGCCCACCGTGCTCACGCACACTCTCGACGACGAAGTCGCGTTCACCGCCGCCACCGCGGGATGACCTGCCGCGCAAGGTATTACCGGGCGCGAAGCGCGAGCCGGGGTCGTCGGTGCGGATCTCGACGACGACCTCGCCGCCGATGCCGTGCGCTTTCGCGACGCGCCCGACGGTCAACTCCAACGGAGTTCCATGAGCGGCTACTGGTCGGTGTCCACCACGTCGACGCGGATGCCGCGGCCACCGATACCGGCGACCAGCGTGCGCAGGGCGGTCGCGGTGCGGCCGCCACGACCGATCACCTTGCCCAGGTCGTCGGGATGGACGTGGACCTCGACAGTTCGCCCGCGGCGGCTGGTCACCATGTCCACCCGGACGTCGTCGGGGTTGTCGACGATCCCGCGAACCAGGTGCTCGACCGCGTCAACGACGACCGTGCTCATCGCCGCGTCAGCTTTCTGCGCTCGACTCGGCCTGCTCGCCGCCCTCGGCGGCCGTCTCGGCCGGCGCGGCTTCAGCAGGAGCCTCCGGCGCGGCGGCCTCGGGCGCGGCGGCCTCCGGCTCGGCGGCCTTCGCCGCCTTCTTCGCCGGCGCCTTCTTCTTCGGCTTCGCGGCCTCGGTGGTCGGGCCGCCCTCGGCCTCGGCCAGCGCTGCGTTGAACAGCTCGAGCTTGCTCGGCTTGGGCGGGGCCACCTTCAACCGGCCCTCGGCGCCCGGCAGACCCTTGAACTTCTGCCAGTCGCCGGTGATCTTCAACAGCTTGAGGACGGGCTCGGTGGGCTGAGCGCCCACGGACAGCCAGTACTGGGCGCGCTCGGAGTTGATCTCGATGAGGCTCGGGTCTTCCTTCGGGTGGTAGCGACCGATGACCTCGATGGAGCGACCGTCGCGCCGCGTCCGTGCATCGGCGACGGCGATGCGGTACTGGGGATTGCGGATCTTGCCAAGCCGGGTGAGCTTGATCTTCACAGCCATGGTTAAGCGAGTTCTCCTGTGTTTGTCACGCTGCAATTCAGCAACCGGGGCGGGATGCCCGGGTCCGGTTTTGCCTCGAGTGTGATGACCGGAACGCGATCGTGATCGCGCCGCGGACAGCCGCCCATTGTGCCAGACAGCCGTGCCCAAGCAGAAATTTGCGCTCAGTCGTCGATGTGCGTGGGTGGGTTACTGAATTCGAAACCCCATGGATGCAGGTCAGGACCCATCATGTCGCAGCGTGTGGCGCCGCGGGAACCCGACCCACCATAGGCGGAGTAGAACACCACGCAGCGTTGCCAGTTGCCGTCCGGATCAACCGGTCCGTCACACCTACTGACGGACAACCCGCCATACAGGCAGCCGGCGCCGGCGGGCGGCGCCAAGACGATCGAAGCTCCGCCCAGCAGTCCCGCCGCCAGCCCTACTAAAAAGGATCGTTTCATGATCGTGTGCCCAGTTCAGCCGTCGATGCTGCGCCTCATGGTGCCTCCCGTAGCGAAATGGCTGAGCCGGCTCAATCTTGCCGCGTCTACATGACCTTCTGGAACACCTTGGACTCGGCCCGCCGGGTCATCCGCCAGCCTTCGGGCGTGCGGACGAACTCGTCGTCGTACCAGAGCCCGCAGAACAGCACCTGATCCTTGTCACCCCCGAGCACCATCGGGTTGAAACAGATCACCCGCGACGAAGCCTTGTCGCCGTCGATTTGCACCGAGAAGTTGCCCAGCATGTGCGCGTACACCGGGAAGTTCGGCAGCACCTCCGACAGCCACTTCTTGACCTCGGGATAGCGGCCCTCGATGCCGCCGAGGGCGGTGTAGTCGATGTACGCGTCTTCGGTGAAGACCCTGTCCAGGTCGTCGAAGCGACGGTTGTCGATCGCGGTGGAGTAGTCCACCAGCAGCTGCTGGATCTCTAAGCGGTCGGAAATCTCGGCCAGGCTCAACATGCATCGGACAGTAGACGAAAATCGTCGCCGAAAAGGCCAGGAAGTTAGACTTTCGGCCCATGCGCAAGGTCATGGCCGCAGCAGCGGCCCTGCTGACGGTCGGGGCGTGCAATGCCACCGTCCCCACGTCCTGGGCAGACAGCATGCAGCCGGTCGGCTCGATGCCGATACCGGACGGCCCGGCCCAGACCTGGATCGTCGCCGACCTGGACAGCGGTCAGGTGCTTGCCGGCCGCGACCAGAATGTGGCCCACCCGCCGGCGAGCACCATCAAGGTGCTGTTGGCGTTGGTGACCTTGGACCAGGTGAGCCTGGATTCCACCGTGGTCGCCGATACCGCCGACACCCAGGTGGAGTGCAACTGCGTCGGCGTCAAACCGGGCCACCTCTACACCGCGCGCCAGCTCCTGGACGGCCTGCTGCTCGTCTCGGGCAACGACGCGGCCAACACGCTGGCGCACATGCTGGGCGGACCCGACGCCACGGTCGCCAAGATGAACGCCAAGGCGGCCTCCCTCGGCGCAACCAGCACCCACGCCGCGACGCCGTCCGGCCTCGACGGGCCAGGCGGATCCGGGTCCTCGACGGCGCACGACCTGGCCGTCATCTTCCGCGCCGCGATGGCCAATCCGGTGTTCGCACAGATCACCGCCGAGCCGTCCGCGATGTTCCCCGGCGATCACGGGGATCAGCCGATCGTCAACCAGGACGAGCTGTTGCAGCGCTACCCCGGCGCGATCGGCGGCAAGACCGGGTTCACCGACGCCGCGCGCAAGACCTTCGTCGGCGCGGCGGCGCGCGGTGGCCGGCGGCTGGTCATAGCCATGATGTACGGCCTGGTGAAAGCCGGCGGCCCGAGCTACTGGGACCAGGCCGCGACGCTGTTCGACTGGGGATTCGCGCTCAACCCGGAGTCCGGCATCGGCTCGCTATAGGTCCGCGCCCGGCGCCGCCGCGGACAGCAGCGTCATCAGCATCGGGATCCGTTGCTCGGCGATCTGCGGCTGCGGCAGCACCCCCTCCACCACGGCGGCCCCGTCGAACACGTTGGTCAGCACCGCCACCAGAACCGGGAACGTCTCCTCGGGAAAGCTCTCGGCGCCGGGCAGGGTGCGGGCCGCCTCCAGAATCTTCGTGGAGTATTGCCGCAGCTCGTTTTGCAAAGTGTCCCTGAGCTTTTCGTCGGTCCGCGCGGCGACCAGCAGCTCGTAGAGCACCGCGTTGCTGGGGGCGGCCGTGACGTCGCGCAGGATCGTCAGCGCGGCTTCGAGCGCCGGCCGATCGGGCGGTATCTCGGCGACCCGTTTGGTGAACGTCTCGAGCTGACGGCGCAACATCTCGGACGCGGTGGCCGCCATCAAATCGCCCATCGTCTCGAAGTGCCGGAACAGGGCACCCACGGACACCCCCGCCCGCTTGGTGATCACGGCGGCCGACGCCCGGGCGTACCCGACCTCGATGATGGTGTCGATGCAGGCGTCGAGAAGCCGGCCCACCGTCTCCTCACGACGCTGCTGTTGGGTTCTGGCCACGTCAGGCCCCGATTTTCGCGGGGCTCTGGCCCCGGTGACGCTGGCCCGCACGCAAGTAGCGGCCCGACTTCACGGTCTGGCCGTAGCCCTCGCGGAACCGGCCCGCGCGGAAGACCACGGCACCGCCCACGCCCGTCGCGACGACGGCGTCGTCGTTGCGGTTGACCATCCGCCGCAAGCCGCCGTAGAAGGGCACCTCCTCCTCGTAGTAGCCCTCGACCGCCTCGTTCAGGCCGGCCGGGTCGATCACCACGAAGTCCGCACGGTCGCCCTCGCGCAGCGTGCCGGCGTCGATGCCGAACCACTCCCCCAGTTCGCCGGTCAGGCGATGCACCGCGTGTTCGGTCGACATGAACGGCGCGCCGGCCCGGTGGGCGTCCCGGGCGCGTTTGAGCAGCTTCAGCGGGAAGTTGTAGAAGGCCATGTTGCGCAGGTGCGCGCCGGCGTCCGAGAAGCCCATGTGGACGCTGCCCTCCTTGGCGAGCGCGTCGAGCAGCTTGGGGCGATGGTTGGCGACGATCGTGGTCCAGCGGACATTGCGTTCGCCGTTCTCGACCAGCACGTCGAGGAATGCGTCGAGCGGGTGCAGCTTGCGCTCGTCGGCGATGGCGCCAAAGCTCTTGCCTATCAACGATTTGTCGGGGCACTCGACGATGACCGCGTCGTGGAAGTCGCGGTGCCACAGCGATGGGCCGAGTTTGATGCGGTCGAATTCGCGCCGGAACTGGCGCCGATATTCCTTGTCCGCCAGTAAATCGTTGCGCTGCAACTGGTCCCGCAGGTGCAGCGCGGCCGTCCCGGCGCCGAACTCTTCGAAGACCGGCAGGTCGATCCCGTCGGAGTACAGCTCGAAGGGCACCGGCAGATGCTGGAAACGGACGCTGGCGCCAAGGATCTTGTTGAGCAGGCGCGTCCCCGGGCCGAAGACGTATACCGACAGCGGCATCGACTTGGCGTCGGCGGATACCAACATGCTCATGCGAACGCCCTTGCCCCGATTGAAGATCCGGCTGCTGGCGAGGAAGAAGAGCATCCCGGTGGCCGGCTTGGCCACGTTGGGGGCGCTCTGCAGGATGCGGCCGCGCTTGCGCAGTACCTTGATCAGCCTGCGCCGCTCGCGCCAGGTCGCGAAGGTGGACGGCAGCGCCCGCGACCGGAAGCGTTCACCGTCGAGCTTGTCGATGGCCGCGTCCATGCCCGACATGCCGAGCACCCCGGCGTCGAGCGCCTCGTCGAGCAGGCTTGCCATCCGCTCGACTTCGGCGTCGGTGGGCCGCACGGCGGCGTCGGTGGCCCGGCCGAGGCCCATCACCGCGGCCCGCAGGTCCGAATGGCCAAGCAGCGAGCCGATATTCGGGCCGAGCGGCAGGTCGTCGATCGCCTTGATGTATTCCGCCGCCGAGGACCAGGTCTTGTTCTCCAAAGCGCCGTAGACGTATTCGCGGGGCACGGCCTCCACGCGGCTGAACAGGTCGGCGGCGTCCTCGGAGTCGGCGTACACGGTGGACAGCGAGCAGTTCCCGAGCAACACGGTGGTGACGCCGTGGCGCACGGACTCCCGCAGGCCAGGGTCCAGCAACACCTCGGCGTCGTAGTGGGTGTGCACGTCGATGAAGCCGGGCACCACCCACTTGCCCGCCGCGTCGATCACCTCGGGGCAACCCGTCTCGTCAATCGGGCCGTCCGACACCGTGGCCACCACGCCGTCGCGGATGCCCAGCGTGCGGGTCTGCGGTGCACCGCCGGTGCCGTCGAACCACAGCCCGTCGCGAATGATCACGTCGTACGCCACTTTTGCCTCCAGTCGTCGTGTGAAACAGACCGTAACATAGATAGCAAGTACTCGCAATCTTTTCTGCGCTTCGGCGTGGCGCGCCCCTGACCAGGGCCGACGCGAACTCGGCAACGGGCATCCGGCCCGCGGTAGGCCACGCGGACACAGTCCTCGCGGCCGCGCGGGGGTTACGCCGAAGGGGGGAAAACCTTGCCGCGCAGGATCACCAAGTCGGGCCGGCGCAGCACGTCAGCGCCCGATCGCGGGTCGTCGGAATAGCACAGCAGGTCCGCGGACGCGCCGTGATCGAGGCCGGGGCGTCCCAGCCACCGGCGGGCTTCCCAGCACGCCGAGCCCAGGGCCTGGGTCGGGCTCATCCCGATGCCCTTGAGCGCCTCGACCTCGTCGGCGATGCGCCCGGGCGCGACCATGGTGCCCGCGTCACTGCCTGCGTAGATCGGCACGCCGGCGTCGCGGGCCGCGGCGAGCCGCCCCGGGCCGCGGGCATGCAGGTCGCGCATGTGGGCGGCGTAGGTCGGGTACTTCGCGGCGGCGGCGTTCGCGATGCCGGGAAAATTCTCGACGATGTTGACCAGCGTGGGAACCAGGACGGTGCCGCGCTCGACCATCAGCTCGATGGTGTCGTCGGTCAGGCCGGTGCCGTGCTCGATGCAGTCGATGCCGGCGTTGATCAGGCCGGGCAGCGCGTCCTCGCTGAAGACGTGCGCCGTGACACGGGCGCCGTGGGCGTGCGCCGTCTCGATCGCGGCCTTGAGCACGTCGTCGGACCACAGCGGGGCGAGGTCGCCGACGCTGCGATCGATCCAGTCGCCGACCAGCTTGATCCAGCCGTCCCCGCGGCGCGCCTCTTGCGCGACCGCCTCGGGCAGCTGCGACTCGTCTTCCAGTTCGCGCGAGAAGCCGGCCGCGTAGCGCTTGGGCCTGGCCAGATGTTTCCCGGCCCGGATGATGCGGGGCAGGTCGTCGTGGTCGTCGAGGCTGCGGGTGTCGGTGGGTGAGCCGCAGTCTCGCAACAGCAGCGCACCGACGTCGCGTTCGATTTCGGCTTGGGCGATCGCGTCGTCGAGCGGGATCTCGCCGTGCTCACCGAGGCCGACGTGGCAGTGCGCGTCGACCAGGCCGGGCAGGATCCAGCCGCCGTCGAAGACGGTGTCGGCGCCGGCGACCGGTTCGGCGCTGATCCGGCCGTCGACGATCCAGAGCTCGGTCGGCGTTTCGTCGGGCAGCCCGACACCTCGCACGTGCATGCGCACGGCGGGCTAGTTCCTACCGTGACGACCCGCTTCGCCCGGCTCCGCCGCGCTCGCGATCGTCACGACTTGCCCGGAAACTTGAGCTTGGACAGGTCGAAGTCGGCCAACCCGGGCGGCAACTCGTTGAGGCCCTCGGGCAGGTGCGACAGGTCGGGGAACCCGGCCGGCATGCCGGGCATCCCGGCGCCGAGCGGGTTGCGGACCTTGGGCGGAGTGGGACCGCGTCCGCCCTTCTTGCCCTTCTTGCCCTTCGCGCCCTTGGCCTTTCGGGTCGCGGACTTGCGGCCCATGCCGGGGATGCCCATGCCGCCGAGCATCGACGACATCATCTTGCGGGCCTCGAAGAAGCGGTCGACCAGCTGGTTGACGTCGGACACCGAGACGCCGGACCCGTTGGCGATGCGCAGCCGCCGCGAGGCGTTGATGATCTTCGGGTCGGCCCGCTCCTCGGGCGTCATGCCGCGGATGATGGCCTGCAGGCGGTCGAGTTGCTTGTCGTCGACCTGGGCCAGCGCGTCTTTCATCTGCCCGGCCCCGGGCAGCATGCCCAGCAGGTTGCCGATCGGGCCCATCTTGCGGATGGCGAGCATCTGCTCCAGGAAGTCCTCGAGTGTCAGCTCGCCGGTGCCGATCTTGGCGGCGGCGGCCTCGGCCTGCTCGGCGTCGAAGACCTGCTCGGCCTGTTCGATCAGGCTCAGCACGTCGCCCATGCCCAGGATGCGGCTGGCCATCCGGTCCGGGTGGAAGACGTCGAAGTCCTCCAGCTTTTCTCCGGTGGAGGCGAAAAGGATTGGGACGCCGGTCACCTCGCGGACCGACAACGCGGCGCCACCGCGGGCGTCGCCGTCGAGCTTGGTCAGCACGACGCCGGTGAAGCCGACGCCCTCGCGGAACGCCTCGGCGGTGGTGACGGCGTCCTGCCCGATCATCGCGTCGAGCACGAACAGGACCTCGTCGGGGTTGACGGCGTCGCGGATGGCCGCGGCCTGGGCCATCAGCTCCTCGTCGATGCCCAGGCGCCCGGCGGTGTCGACGATGACGACGTCGTGGTGCTTCGCGCGGGCTTCGGCGAGCCCGGCGGCGGCCACGGCGACCGGGTCGCCGGGACCCGATTCGGGGGACTCGCCCGGGTGGGGCGCGAACACCGGGACCCCGGCGCGCTCACCGACGACTTGCAGCTGGTTCACGGCGGCCGGCCGCTGCAGGTCGCAGGCCACCAGCAGCGGGGTGTGCCCCTGGCCGCGCAGCCAGGCGGCCAGCTTGCCGGCCAGCGAGGTCTTACCGGAACCCTGCAGACCGGCGAGCATCACCACGGTCGGCGGTGTCTTGGCGAAGGCCAGCTGGCGGGTCTCGCCGCCCAGGATGCCGATGAGCTCTTCGTTGACGATTTTGACGACCTGCTGCGCCGGGTTGAGCGCACCCGAGACCTCAGCGCCCCTGGCGCGGTCCTTGATCCGGGTGACGAACGCCCGCACCACGGGCAGCGACACGTCGGCTTCCAGCAGCGCCAGCCGGATCTCGCGGGTGGTGGCCTCGATGTCGGCATCGGTCAGTCGACCCTTGCCGCGTAGTCCCTGAAGTGCACCGGTCAACCGGTCGGACAGCGATTCAAACACCCCGCCAGCCTAGTGGTTGTACGGGTTGGCGGCCCCGCCGCCGCCCATCGACCGCGACACATAACCGGCTGTGACGACACGCCGAGGCCGGTCGCAATGGTTTATGTCTCGCGAACCGGCACCGGTGCAGGCGATCGCGCTATTGAATGGTCGGATGCTCGAGGTGATCGACAAAGGATCCTGCACCCGAGACCACCCGGTGCCGCTGCTCTTCGTGCACGGCGGCTGGCACGGCGCATGGTGCTGGGAACATTTCCTGGACTTCTTCGCCGACGCGGGCTATCGCGCGGTTGCGGTGAGCCTGCGCGGGCACGGGGGCAGCCCGACCGCGAAGCCGCTGCACAAGGTTTCCATCGCCGACTACATCGAGGACGTCCGTTCGGTGGCCGACGAATTGGGCGGTTGGCCGGTGCTCATCGGCCATTCGCTGGGCGGCTTCGTCATCCAGCGCTACCTCGAAGAGCACAACGCGCCGGCGGCGGTGCTGGTGGGCTCGGTGCCGCCGAAGGGCGTGCTCACCTTGGCGTTGCGGGTCTGGCGTCGCCGGCCGTCGATGACCATGGAAGCGTGGAGCGACCCCACGCTACTGAAATTCCTGGCGACCCCGGCGCTGGCCCGCGAGTACCTGTTCTGCGCCGACACGCCCGAGGACATCGTCGAATCCTGCAGGCAACGCGCCGGGGCCGAGAGCGTCCGCGCGGCCATGACCGACCCGGTGCTCCGCCGCGTCCGAACCCGGCGGGTGACCACCCCGATCCTGGTCCTGGGCGCCGAGCACGACGGGTTCGTGAGCATCGGCGAAGTACGCGCCACCGCGCGCGCCTACCGGACCGAGCCGCATTTCTTCTCGATGGGGCACAACATGATGCTCGAGCCCGGCTGGGCTGACGTCGCCGAACGCATCCATGCATGGTTGTCGGCGCGCGACCTGGCGAGCCGGGCGCGGTAGCCGCGCTCGAGTCGTTACTGCGCCGAAAAGCGTTGGCGTGCTAGATTTCACAGCCATCGCCTAATCTGGCTGGCCACATCGAAAACTACAACCACCCGGGGGGAAATGTCCGTGCAACCGGTCGCTCGCACGGAGACTTCCGTCGACGACAGCGGCGGCCGGGCGCTGCGCGGATGGCAGCGCAGGGCGCTGGTCAAATACCTGACCGGCCAGCCGCGCGATTTCCTGGCCGTGGCGACCCCGGGATCCGGGAAGACGACGTTCGCGTTGCGGGTGGCGGCCGAATTGCTGGGCCAGCGCGCCGTCGAGCAGATCACCGTCGTGGTGCCCACCGAGCACCTGAAGGTGCAGTGGGCGCAGGCCGCGGCGCGGCACGGCATCGCCCTGGACCCCAAGTTCTCCAACTCCAACGCCCAGATGTCGGGCGAATACCACGGCGTGATGGTCACCTACGCGCAGGTTGCCGCCCACCCCACGCTGCACCGGGTGCGCACCGAGCAGCGCAAGACGCTGGTCGTCTTCGACGAGATCCACCATGGCGGCGACGCCAAGACGTGGGGTGACGCCATCCGCGAGGCCTTCGGCGACGCGACCCGCCGGCTCGCCCTGACCGGCACGCCCTTTCGCAGCGACGACAGCCCCATCCCGTTCGTCGCCTACGAATCCGGCGCCGACGGAGTGCGGCGTTCGCGGGCCGACCACACCTACGGCTATGCCGAGGCGCTGGCCGACGGGGTGGTCCGGCCGGTGGTGTTCTTGGCCTACTCCGGGGAGGCGCGCTGGCGGGACAGCGCCGGCGAGGAGCACGCCGCCCGGCTGGGCGAGCCGCTGACCGCCGAACACACGGCCCGGGCCTGGCGCACGGCGCTCGACCCCGCCGGTGAATGGATGCCCGCGGTGATCGCGGCCGCCGACCAACGGCTGCGCCAGAAGCGCGAGCACGTGCCCGACGCCGGCGGCATGATCATCGCCTCCGACCGCACGGCGGCCCGCGCCTACGCCGCCCTGCTGACGAAGCTGACCTCGGAGGCGCCGACGGTGGTGCTGTCCGACGACCCCGGATCGTCGGCCCGTATCAGCGAATTCGCCGCCGGCACCAGCCGGTGGCTGGTCGCGGTGCGCATGGTCTCCGAGGGCGTCGACGTGCCGCGACTCTCGGTCGGGATCTACGCCACCAGCGCGTCGACGCCCCTGTTCTTCGCACAGGCCATCGGCCGGTTCGTGCGCTCGCGCCGCATCGGTGAGACCGCGAGCATCTTCCTGCCGTCGGTGCCCAACCTGCTGCAACTCGCCAGCGAGCTGGAGGCCCAGCGCAACCACGTGCTCGGCGAACCGCATCGCCCGGACGAGGACCCCCTCGACGGTGACCCGGCCATCAGAACGCAGACCGAGAAGACCGAGACCGACACCGGCTTCACCTCATTGGGCGCCGACGCGGAGCTGGACCAGGTGATCTTCGACGGGTCGTCGTTCGGCACCGCCGCCCCGGCCGGCAGCGACGAGGAGGCCGACTACCTCGGCATCCCTGGCCTGCTCGACGCCGAGCAGATGCGGGCGCTGCTGCACCGCCGCCAGGACGAGCAGCTGCAGCGACGGGCCGCGCAGGGCACGCCGGCCGCGGTGTCCGCGGGGCCCACGTTGCACGGCCAGCTGCGCGACCTGCGCCGCGAGCTGAACTCCCTCGTGTCGGCCACCCACCACCGAACGGGCAAGCCGCACGGCTGGATTCACAGCGAACTTCGCCGTCGTTGCGGGGGGCCGCCGATCGCCGCAGCGACCCGCGAGCAGATCCAGGCCCGCATCGAGGCCCTGCGGCGCCTCAACGCCGAGCACTCCTGACGCCTGAGTACGCCTTAGTCGCCGACCGGCTCTTGGAGCACTTCCACCGCGGGGCCGCCCAACACGGCGAGCAGATGCTCCTCGATCGCGGCTCGCGCGTCGCGCTCGGCGTCGGCGGGCACCGACACGCAGAAGACGTCCGCGGCCGTCGAACCGAACGTGTTGACCTTGGCCCAGACGATGTCGGCCCCCGCCTGTTCCAGCGCGCGGGTCAGCAACGCCAGCAGCCCCAGCCGGTCCATGGCGCGGACTTCGAAGATCAACTGGCCGGCGGTCGCCGCGTCGAGCCACAGGATGCGCGGCGGGGCGGTCGACCGGGTGACGGGCACCCCGGCCTGAATCTCGCCGGCCCGCGCGGTCGCGGCGCTGATCGCGTCGCTGTCACGCTTCTCCAGCGTGCTGAGGATGTCGAGGTCACCGGCCAGCGCTCCGTTGAATTGTTGACGCAGCAAGCCCGATTCGGGTGGCGAGCCGAACAGCGGGGACACGACGAACTCGACGATCGCGACGCCGTCGTGAACGTTGGCCAGGGCCGAATGGATTCGCAGCGAGTTCAATGCCAGCACCGCCGCGGCCTTGGAGACCAGCGCCCGCTGATTGGGCGCGATCATCACCGCGGTCAGGCGCTCGCGATCGTTGGGCTTGATCTCAACATGCACACCGCGGTCGGCCGCCAGCGAAAGGTAATGCGGCGCAATCGGTTCCGCCTCGGGAAGCCGCTCGCCCGCCATCACCAACCGGCAGCGGCGGACCAAGTCCTCGATCAGGGACGCCTTCCAGTCGCTCCATACCCCGGGCCCGGTGGCCTTGGAGTCGGCCTCCGCCAGCGCCTGCAGGAGTTCGAGCAGGTGCGGGTCCCCCTGTAGCGCGGCGGCCACCGCCTCGATGATCTGGGGGTCGTTGAGGTCGCTTCGGGTGGCCGTCACCGGCAGCAGGAGATGGTGGCGGACCATGCCCGCGAGCGTGGCGGTGTCCTCGGCGGAGAGGCCCAGCCGCTTGGCGATCGGGATCGCCAGTTCCGCGCCGAGCACGCAGTGGTCGGTGCCGCGCCCCTTGCCGATGTCGTGCAGCAGCGCGCCGAGCGCGAGCAGGTCCGAGCGCGCCACGCGGGTGGTGAGCGGCGCGGCGTTGACGGCGGTTTCGACGATGTGCCGGTCGACGGTCCACTTGTGCGAGACGTCGCGCGGCGGCAGATCGCGCACCGCGTCCCACTCCGGGAAGAGGCGGCCCCACAGCCCGGTGCGGTCCAGCGACTCGATCGTGTCGATCGCCGTGGGCCCGGCCAAAAGCACCACCAGCAGGTCGTCCAGCGCCTCCCGCGGCCATGGCAAGGGCAGGTCCGGAGCGCTGTCGGCCAGCCGTTTGAGCGTGCCTGCGCCGATGGGCAGGCCGGTGCCCGCCGACGCGGCCGCGACCCGCAGGACGAGCCCGGGGTCGGTTCCGGGTTGGGCATCGCGGGCGAGCACCACCTCGCCGTCGTATTCGACCACGCCCTCGTCCAGCGGTCGCCGCCTGGGGCGCCGCACCAGCGCCGTCAGCCCGCGGCGGGGCAACGCGTTCTGCGCGGTCCGCAGGCCGGTCTCGGCGTGGTAGGCGATGGTGCGGCTGGCGCTGGACAGCAAGCGCGACAACGCAAATCGATCCCCGACACCCAACGCGGCGCTCACTTCGTCGGCGAACTGGGCCAGGAGTTGGTCGCGTCCGCGCCCGGATACCAGGTGCAGTTCGGTGCGCACGTCGAGCATCGTCAGGTACGCCGCGTCCAGCGAGCCCCCCGGCGCGTCGGGATGGCCCATACCGCGGCGGTCGATGAGCTGGGCGACGCCCAGCGCGTCGAGAAGTTGGACATCGCGCAG
>NZ_LZJB01000568.1:0-956 GCF_001666895.1 Mycobacterium sp. E3298 | reverse complement strand
CGAAGCCCGTCGGCTCCGCGGTGGCGGTCGCCGAAGGGATGGTCACGAGGGTGCCCGTGACCGCGGCAAGAACGAGCGTCTTACGGACGTTCTTCAATATCTTTCCTTTCGCGGTGCGCGCGCGCCAAAGCAAGCCCACGGGGGTGGGCTGACGGTTTTGGTTGGTGCGGAAACCTGCTTCGGAACGTGCCGGCTTGTCCTGGCACGACAGCGGTGGGCTCGATTCGCCCGGCGGAGTGTTACCGCCGGCCACGGACGCGACTTCGCCGTCCGCGGCCCCGCTCACACGCGGGTCCGTGATTCTGTTTTCAGTTACTGTTCCGTAACCCGTTGCGGGCTAACAGGGACCGTACGAGAACCAGCCGCGTTCGTCATCTTCGGAAACCGGACATCTCGTTTCGGTAACGGGGTGATCACGGCGCAATCCCGAGGTCATTTCGGCAGGTCAGCAAAGCGATTCCGGCGAGTACCCCGCAATCGCAAATGCTTTCAAATCGTGAGCCGAATCACGCCCATTTTGTGAACTGGCGCACGTATTTGCGCCGGTGGGTACGGACCGTCGCAGCCGTGACGAGCTCGCCCCGCGGAGCGAAGCAGCGCACATTACAACGGGTTACGTGCAATACGTCACACATTGCGCACCACCGACGGATGAATTGCGTTGTGCTGCGGTCTAACTTGCGTCGCTCCAATAGCGCGCACGGCACGTCCGCCGTGCCCACTCATGCGCCCCGCGAGAAACCTTGATTCCGTTCTCCCGCAAATGTTTTCGACACCTCTCGGACGCGCCTCGAAACAGACGGTGTTCGCGTGATCGTCATGGCCGGACGGCACCAAGCCGTCGCCCGGTTCAGCCGGCCAATTTGCTCACGGCGTACGGCCTGTCGATCCCGCGGGAAATGCGCAACTGCAACCGCAGCCGACGAGCGGGATCGCTGGATGGCGAAACCTGCGGC
>NZ_LZJB01000567.1:0-15820 GCF_001666895.1 Mycobacterium sp. E3298 | reverse complement strand
TCCGCGCCGGCGAGCAGTTGCCGGCGATGCTGGCCGGGGCCCAGCTGGGTGTCACCGCCGCGTCGCTGCTGCTGGGGCGGATCGGCGAGTCGGCGGTCTCCAGCCTGCTGCGCTCGGCGCTGGGGCTGACCAGCATCCCGCCGCCGCTGCTGCACACGTTGTCGTTCGCGATCGCGTTGGCGATCGTCGTGACGCTGCACGTGCTGCTGGGCGAGATGGTGCCGAAGAACATCGCGCTGGCCGGTCCCGAGCGCACGGCGATGTTGCTGGTGCCGGCCTACCTGGCCTACGTGCGAGCCGTCCGGCCGTTGATCACGTTCTACAACAAATGCGCCAGCGTGGTGGTTCGCGCGCTGGGGGTCGAGCCCAAGGAAGAGCTCGAGCTGACGGTGTCCCCCGTCGAGCTGAGCGAGATGATCGCCGAATCGGAATCGCAGGGCCTGCTGGATCCGGAGGAGCACACCCGGCTGACCCGCGCCCTGCAGATCGGCACCCGGGTGGTCGGCGACGTTGCGGTCCCCCTCGGTGATGTGCACGCCGTGCCGGTGGCCGCACCGGGTTCCGGCCCGACGGTCGGTGCCGTCGAGCGGGCCCTGGCCGAGACCGGCTACTCGCGGTTCCCCGTGGCGAACGTCACCGGTGATTTCATCGGCTACCTGCACATCAAGGACATGCTGACGCTCGGTGACGACCCGGGGACCGTGATCGACCTGGCGATGGTGCGGCCCCTTCCGCGCCTGCCCAAGTCGCTGCCGCTGGCCGACGCGTTGTCGCGGATGCGCCGCAGCAACAGCCACCTGGCGCTGGTGACCGGCGCGGGCGGCGAGGTGGTCGCGATGGTGGCCATGGAAGACCTGGTCGAGGACCTCGTCGGCACCATGCGTGATGCGTAGGGGCACTGGGTCGCCGAGGAGGGCTGCGGCGAGCCCGTATGATTTCCATCGGCTGCCAGTCAAGAAAGTGCTGGAGGGCGCAGGATCTCAGGCGCGTCGACGCGTTGCTGTAAATCGATCCCCTGGCTCGCCGCAGCGGCATGGTTTGGAGCTGTCAGCGCGGCTTGACCTGGTGTGGCGGGTCGGGCGGATACGCTCACCAGGCTGCTGCTCGGTAGGCTGAAGGCATTGCCGCTCCGAGCCAATGCGGCTTGGTGAGGCTTCATTACGGAGGAGAAACATGACTGATCGCGTGTCGGCGGGGAACCTGCGCGTCGCCCGAGTGCTCTACGACTTCGTGAACAACGAGGCCCTGCCCGGCACCGACATCGACCCGGACAGCTTCTGGGCGGGAGTCGACAAAGTCGTCACCGACCTGACCCCCAAGAACCAGGATCTGCTGCGCCGGCGCGACGAGCTGCAGGCCCAGATCGACAAGTGGCACCGGCAACGCGTGATCGAGCCTTTCGATGTCGAGGCCTACCGGCAGTTCATCACCGAAATCGGTTACCTGCTGCCCGAACCCGAGGATTTCACGATCACCACCTCGGGTGTCGACGACGAGATCACCACGACCGCGGGCCCGCAGCTGGTGGTGCCCGTGCTCAACGCCCGCTTCGCGCTGAACGCCGCGAACGCGCGCTGGGGCTCGCTGTACGACGCCCTCTACGGCACCGACGTCATCGGAGAGGACGACGGTGCGGAGAAGGGCACCAGCTACAACAAGGTCCGCGGCGACAAGGTCATCGCCTACGCCCGCAACTTTCTCGACCAAGCGGTGCCGCTGGAGTCCGGCTCCTGGGCCGACGCGACCGCACTCTCGGTCGAAGACGGCCGGCTCAAGGTCGCGACCGGCGACGGGTCCGTCGGCCTGGCCAGCCCGGAGAAGTTCGCCGGCTACACGGGCGAGCTCGGCTCCCCCGACTGGTCGGTGCTACTGGTCAATCACGGCCTGCACATCGAGATCCTGATCGACCCGGAATCGCCGATCGGCAAGACCGACCGCGCCGGCATCAAGGACGTGGTGCTGGAATCGGCCGTCACCACGATCATGGACTTCGAGGACTCGGTTGCCGCCGTCGACGCCGACGACAAGGTGCTCGGCTACCGCAACTGGCTGGGGCTGAACAAGGGCGACCTGTCCGAGGAGGTCGCCAAGGACGGCAAGACCTTCACCCGTGTGCTCAACCGGGACCGCACCTACACCACGCCCGACGGTGAGGGTCAGCTGACCCTGCCCGGCCGCAGCCTGCTGTTCGTCCGCAACGTGGGTCACCTGATGACCAACGACGCGATCGTGGATGCCGATGGTAACGAGGTTTTCGAGGGCATCATGGACGCGCTGTTCACCGGCCTGACGGCGATCCACGGGCTCAAGACCGGCGACGCGAACGGCCCGCTGGCCAACAGCCGCACCGGATCGATCTACATCGTCAAGCCCAAGATGCACGGGCCCGACGAGGTCGCCTTCACCTGCGAGCTGTTCAGCCGCGTCGAGGACGTGCTGGGCCTGCCGCAGGCCACGCTGAAGGTCGGCATCATGGACGAGGAACGGCGCACCACCGTCAACCTCAAGGCCTGCATCAAGGCCGCGGCCGACCGGGTCGTGTTCATCAACACCGGTTTCCTGGACCGCACCGGCGACGAGATCCACACGTCGATGGAGGCCGGCCCGATGATCCGCAAGGGCGCGATGAAGAGCACCGCGTGGATCAAGGCCTACGAGGACGCCAACGTCGACATCGGGCTCGCCGCCGGCTTCAAGGGCAAGGCGCAGATCGGCAAGGGCATGTGGGCGATGACCGAGCTGATGGCCGACATGGTCGAGCAGAAGATCGGCCAACCCAAGGCGGGCGCGACCACCGCGTGGGTGCCCTCCCCGACGGCGGCCACGCTGCACGCGATGCACTACCACTACGTCGACGTGGGCGCCGTGCAGGAGGAGCTGGCGGGCAAGAAGCGCACCAACATCGAAGAATTGCTGACCATCCCGCTGGCCAAGGAACTGGCCTGGGCTCCCGAGGAGATTCGCGAGGAGGTCGACAACAACTGCCAGTCGATCCTCGGCTACGTGGTGCGCTGGGTCGCCCAGGGCGTCGGCTGCTCGAAGGTGCCCGACATTCACGACGTCGCCCTGATGGAAGACCGTGCGACGCTGCGGATTTCGAGCCAGCTGCTGGCCAACTGGCTGCGCCACGGTGTCATCACCGAGGAGGACGTGCGCGCCAGCCTGGAGCGGATGGCGCCGCTGGTCGATGAGCAGAACGCCAAGGACGCGGCCTACCAGCCGATGGCGCCCGACTTCGACGACAGTCTGGCGTTCCTGGCCGCCCAGGACCTGATCCTGACGGGAACCCAGCAGCCCAATGGCTACACCGAACCGATCCTGCACCGCCGTCGGCGCGAGGCCAAGGCCCGCGCGGCGCAATCAAATTGAGCCGGTGCCTTAATCGGCCTCGGCACCCATTGATGCCGCTGGTGACTAAGATCAGCGGCGGGTTGACAACAAGTCGGATCTATCGACGGAAAGGCGACGGACACCGTTATGGGTAGGCACAGTTTGCCCGACCCTGAGGACTCCGTCGACCAACCGTACGAAAGCGGCGAGGCGGAGGACCGTCACCGGGACGCCGTCGGAGAGGCCTACTCCGACGCGGGCCACTACCCGGCCGACGACTATTCGGACGCGGACGACTTCTCGGACGAGGACGAGCCCTACGGCGCCGGGGACTTCGCGGGTGACGCGGCCGACGAGTACCCGGAGTTCCCGCCGCGGCAGCCGGGCCCGCCCGCCTCGGAGCCGCCGGCCGCGTCGCCGTCGCTGTTCCGCGGCGGGCACCGGGGACTCGGTGACTGGCGGGGCGGCCACCGCAGCGAGGGCGGGCGCCGGGGAGTCAGCATCGGCGTCATCGTGGCCCTCGTCGCGGTCGTCGTCGTGGTGGGCACCGTGATCCTGTGGAGCTTCTTCGGCGACGCCTTGTCCAACCGCTCGCACCAGGCCGCCGGGCGCTGCGTCGGCGGCAAGGAAACGGTCGCCGTCATCGCCGACCCGTCGATCGCCGACTCCGTACAGCAGTTCGCGCAGAGCTACAACTCCTCGGCCGGCCCGATCGGGGACCACTGCGTGGAAGTCAGCGTCAAGCCCGCGGGCTCGGACGCGGTCCTGAACGGCTTCATCGGCAAGTGGCCCGCCGACCTCGGCGCGCAGCCGGCATTGTGGGTCCCCGGCAGCTCGATCTCGGCCGCGCGGCTCGCCGGGGCCACGGCGCAGAAGACGATCACCGACAGCCGTTCGCTGGTGACGTCGCCGGTGGTGCTCGCCGTCCGGCCCGAACTCGCGTCGGCCCTGGCCAACCAGAACTGGGCGGCGCTGCCCGGGCTGCAGACCAATCCGAACGGATTGGCCGGCGTGAACCTGCCGGCCTGGGGGTCGCTGCGACTGGCCGTGCCGATGAACGGCAACGGTGACGCGGCGTTCCTCGCCGGGGAGGCGATAGCGGCCGCGTCGGCCCCTCCCGGCGCGCCGGCGACCCAGGGCACCGGCGCGGTGCGCGCGGTGCTGAACGGACAGCCCAAGCTGGCGGACAATTCGCTGACCGAGGCGATGAACGCCCTGCTGAAGCCCGGCGACGCGGCGGCCGCGCCGGTGCATGCGGTCATCACCACCGAGCAGCAGCTGTTCCAGCGCGGCCAGTCGTCGCCAAACGCCAAGGGCGCGTTGGCCTCCTGGCTGCCGTCGGGCCCGGTGCCCGTCGCCGACTACCCCACCGTCCTGCTGAGCGGCTCGTGGCTGACCCAGGACCAGTCCGCCGCCGCCAGCGAGTTCGCCCGCTACATGCACAAGCCCGAGCAACTCGCCAAGCTGGCCAAGGCCGGCTTCCGGGTCAACGGCGTCACGCCGCCGAGCAGCCCGGTCACCACGTTTCCGGCGCTGCCCGCCGCGCTGTCGGTGGGGGACGACGCGATGCGAACGACGCTTGCCGAGGCGATGGCCACCCCGTCGAGCGGGCTGGCCGCGACCATCATGCTCGACCAGTCGATGCCCGGCCAGGAGGGCGGGAAGACCCGGCTGGCGAACGTGATCGCCGCACTTCAGGACAAGATCAAGGCGCTGCCGCCCACGTCGGTGGTGGGCCTGTGGACGTTCGACGGTCACGAGGGCCGCTCCGAGGTCCCCGGCGGGCCGCTGGGCGACCCGGTCAACGGCCAGCCGCGCTCGGCGGCGCTGACGGCCGCGCTGGACAAGCAATACTCGTCGGCCGGTGGTGCGGTGTCGTTCACCACTTTGCGCATGATCTACCAGGAGCTGCAGACCAACTACCACGTCGGCCAGACCAACTCGATACTGGTCATCACCGCGGGCCCGCACACCGACCAGACCCTGGACGGGCCCGGGTTGCAGGACTTCATCCGCAAGAGCGCCGACCCGGCCAAACCGATCGCGGTGAACGTCATCGACTTCGGCGGTGACCCGGACCGCGCGACGTGGGAGGCGGTCGCCCAGCTCAGCGGTGGCGGCTACCAGAACCTCGCCTCGTCGTCGTCCCCCGACCTCGCCGCGGCACTCAACGCCTTCCTGAGCTGAGGCCGGATCAGGCTCGCGTACGGGGCGGGCACGGCTACGTTGCGGCGGGGTCTTCCCCGTCTGCAACGCAAGTTGCCGCTAGGCTTTGAGGTTGATTCCACGGCCGACGCGACGGGAAGGCTTTCGGTCGAGCGCCTTCCACGGGAATCCGGAGGGTGCCCCGATGTACGCGCGTCCGTGACGACGACCGGGGCGGCGTCGCGAAAGGATGATCCACGACAGCAATGACGAAACTGATTACTGGACAAGCACTTCCAAACGTGGTGGTCACCGGGATCGCCATGACCACCGCACTGGCCACCGACGCGGAGACCACCTGGAAGTTGCTCCTCGACTGCCAGAGCGGAATCCGCGAGCTCGATGACCCGTTCGTGGAGGAGTTCGACCTGCCGGTCCGCATCGGCGGGCACCTGCTGGAGGAATTCGACAGCGAGCTCAACCCCGCTGAGCTGCGCAGAACCGGCTACTTGGCGAGGATGTCCGCCATCGTCAACCGGCGGGCTTGGGACCATGCCGGCTCCCCCGACGTCGACCCGAACCGCCTGCTGGTGTCGATCGGCACCGGTTTCGGTTCCGGCGAGGAACTGGTGTTCAGCCTGGACAACCTGCGGGCGCGCGGCGTGAAGGCGGTCTCGCCGCTCGCCGTCAGCAAGTACATGCCCGACGCGGCCGCCCAGGCGGTCGGTCTGGAACGGCACGCCAGGGCGGGTGTGATGACGCCGGTGTCGGCGTGCGCGTCGGGCTCGGAAGCCATCGCGCGGGCCTGGCAGGCGATGGTGTTCGGCGAGGCCGACGTCGCGATCTGCGGCGGCGTCGAGACCAGGATCGAGGCGGTGCCCATCGCGGCCTTCGCGAACATGCGGATCGTGATGTCGACGAACAACGCGGATCCGGCCGGTGCGTGTCGCCCGTTCGACAAGGACCGCGACGGTTTCGTGTTCGGCGAGGCGGGCGCGCTGATGGTGCTCGAGACCGAGGAGCACGCCAAGGCGCGCGGGGCGCGCATCCTGGCCCGGCTGATGGGGGCCGGGGTGACGTCCGACGGCTACCACATGGTGGCGCCCGACCCGAGCGGGAGCCGGGCCGGCCAGGCGATGACCCGCGCCATCCAGCTCGCGGGTCTCACGCCCGACGACATCGACCACGTCAACGCCCACGCCACCGGGACGCAGATCGGTGACCTGGCCGAGGCCAAGGCCATCAACAACGCGTTGGGCAACAACAGGCCCGCGGTGTACGCGCCGAAGTCCGCGCTGGGGCATTCCGTCGGCGCGGTGGGCGCGGTGGAGTCGATCCTGACCGTGCTGGCGTTGCGCGATCAGATCGTTCCGCCGACGCTGAATCTGCAAAACCTGGACCCGGAAATCGATTTGGACGTGGTGTCGGGCAATCCACGGCGCGGCAATTTCCGATACGCCATCAACAATTCGTTCGGGTTCGGCGGGCACAACGTCGCCCTCGCCTTCGGCCGGTACTGACGTCCGCTGCGGCCCGGCTGATGTCGCACTCGGGGCCTAGCATCATGGGCGCGAGCGAAGGAGCGCCATGAGCATCGATTTCACGCCCGACCCACGGCTCTACCCGTTCCAGTCGTGCTGGTTCGACAGCTCGCGGGGCCGGCTGCACTACATCGACGAGGGCTCAGGGCCCCCGCTTGTGTTGTGGCATGGCAACCCAACCTGGAGCTTCCTGTATCGCAACATCGTCATCGCGCTGCGGGACCGGTTCCGCTGCATCGCACCGGATTACCTGGGGTTCGGGCTATCGGATCGGCCCGCGGCGTTCGGATACACCATCGAGGAGCACGCCCGGGTGCTCGGCGAGTTCGTCGACCACCTGGAGTTGGAGGGCTACCTGACGATGGGCCAGGACTGGGGCGGCCCGATCAGCATGGCGGTCGCGGTGGAGCGGGCCGAGCGGGTGCGCGGCGTCATCCTGGGCAACACCTGGTTCTGGCCCACCGACGTGTTCACGACCAAGGTGTTCAGCCGGGTGATGTCCAGCCCGCCGCTGCAGTACGCGATCCTGCGCCGCAACTTCTTCGTCGAGCGACTCGTTCCCGCCGGCACCCGGCATCGCCCGAGCGAGGCGGTGATGGAGCACTACCGCGCCGTGCAGCCCAGCCCCGACGCGCGCAGGGGCGTCGCCGAGATGCCCAGGCAGATCCTGGCCGCCGAACCCCTGCTGGCGCGCCTCGCCCGCGACGTGCCCGCGAAGCTCGGCGCCAAACCCGCCCTGTTCGTCTGGGGCATGAAGGACTTCGCCTTCCGGCCCGGCCCGACCCTGCCCCGGATGCGGGCGACCTTCCCCGACCACGTCCTGGTCGAACTGCCCGACGCCAAGCACTTCATCCAGGAGGACGCGCCCGATCAGATCGCCGCGGCGACCGTCGAGCGTTTCGGCTGACCGGGCGGACTTACGCGAAGGCCTCCACCGGGGGGCACGAGCAGACCAGGTTGCGGTCGCCGTAGGCGCCGTCGATGCGCCGCACCGGCGGCCACACCTTCGGCCGGAAGTTCTTGCCCAGCGGATAGGCGGCCTCTTCCCGCGTGTACGGGTGCTCCCAATCGGAGACCAGCAGGCATTCCGCCGTGTGCGGCGCGCCGCGCAGCGGATTGTCCTCCACCGGCCACTCCCCCGCGCCCACCCGGTCGATCTCGCGGCGGATGGCGATCATGGCCTCGCAGAAGGCGTCGACCTCGGTCAGGGTCTCGCTCTCGGTGGGCTCCACCATCAGTGTGCCGGCCACCGGGAAGCTCATCGTCGGCGCGTGAAAGCCGTAGTCCGCCAAGCGCTTTGCGACATCGTCGACGGTCACGCCGGTCGACTTGGTGATGCCCCGCAGGTCCAGGATGCATTCGTGGGCGACCATCCCGTTCTCCCCGGTGTAGAGCACCGGGAAGTACTCGTCGAGTCGCCGGGCGATGTAGTTGGCCGAGGCGATCGCCGTCAGCGACGCGGCCCGCAGGCCGTCGCCGCCCATCATCCTGATGTAGGCCCAGCTGATCGGCAGGATCGAGGCGGACCCGTAGGGCGCCGACGACACCGGATGCCCCTGGGGCAACTCGGGAGCGTGCGGATGTCCCGGCAGGAAAGTGGCCAGATGCGAGCGCACCGCGACGGGCCCCACCCCCGGCCCCCCGCCCCCGTGCGGGATGCAGAACGTCTTGTGCAGGTTCAGGTGGCTCACGTCGCCGCCGAACTTCCCGGGCCGGGCCAGGCCGACCAGCGCGTTGAGGTTCGCCCCGTCCACGTAGACCTGGCCCCCGGCGTCGTGGACGGCCGCGCAGATCTCGGCGATGTCGTGCTCGTAGACGCCGTGGGTGGACGGATAGGTGATCATCAGCGTCGACAACTCGTCGCCGTGCTGGTTGACCTTGGCGCGCAAATCGTCGAGGTCGACGTCGCCGTTGTCGTGGCAGGCGACCACGACCACCCGCATGCCGGCGAGCGCCGCCGACGCCGCGTTGGTGCCGTGCGCGCTGGACGGGATCAGGCAGATGTTGCGGTGCGGTTCGCCGCGGCTGGCGTGATAGTCGTGGATGGCCAGCAGGCCGGCGTACTCGCCCTGCGAGCCGGCGTTGGGCTGCAGGGACACCGCGTCGTAACCGGTGATGTGCACCAGCCAGGTCTGAAGGTCACTGATCAGCAGACGCAGTCCCGGGGTGTCCGAGGCCGGCGCGAACGGATGCTGGCGGGCGAATTCCGGCCAGGTGATCGGCTCCATCTCGGCGGCGGCGTTGAGCTTCATCGTGCACGAGCCGAGCGGAATCATGCTGCGGTCCAAGGCGATATCTTTATCCGCCAGCGTGCGCAGATAGCGCATCATCGCCGTCTCGGTGCGGTACTGCGTGAACGCGGGGTGGGTGAGGAACTGCGAGGTGCGGGTCGCGATATCACTGCCGAGTGGCTCGGCGGCCGGCACGCCGAAGGCTTTCAGCACCGCGGCCACGTGGGCCTCCGTGGTGGCTTCGTCGCAGGCCACCGACACGTGATCGGCGTCAACGCGCCACAGGTTGACGCCCTTCGCCTTCGCCGCGGACACCACCTCGTCGGCGCGTCCGGGAACCCGCGCCAGCACGGTGTCGAAGAAGGTGTCGTGCACCAGCGCGTCGCCGAGCGCCGCGGCGATGGCCCCGGCGTGGCCGTGCACGCGGCGGGCGATCGCGGTCAGCCCGTCGGCGCCGTGGTAGCTGGCGTACATCGCGGCCATCACGGCGAGCAGCACCTGTGCGGTGCAGATGTTGCTGGTCGCCTTGTCGCGGCGGATGTGCTGCTCGCGGGTCTGCAACGCCAGCCGGTAGGCCGGTGACCCGTCGGCGTCCAGCGAGACGCCCACCAGCCGACCCGGCAGCTGGCGGGCGTGCTTGGCGTGCACCGACAGGTATCCGGCGTGGGGGCCGCCGAATCCCATTGGCACGCCGAACCGTTGGGTCGTTCCGAACGCGACGTCGGCGCCGATGTCGCCCGGCGGGGTGATCAGCGTGCACGCCAGCAGGTCGGCGCCGATCGCGATCAGCGCGCCACGGTCGTGGGCCTGCTCCACCAGGGCCGCCCAGTCGGTGATCCGGCCGCTCGCGCCGGGCAGCTGGGTGATCACGCCGAAGAAGTCACCGTCGGGAAGGCCATCGCTCAGGTCGGCGGTGACGATCTCGATGCCCAACGGCGCAGCCCGCGTGGCCAAGACGGCCGCCGTCTGGGCGAACAGATCGGCGTCGACGGCCAGCCGGTTCGAGCTACCGCGGGTCGCGCGGTGCATCAGAGTCATGGCCTCGGCGGCGGCGGTGCCCTCGTCGAGCATCGACGCGTTGGCGACTTCCAGCCCGGTCAAATCGGCCACCATCGTCTGGAAATTCAGGAGCGCCTCCAGCCGGCCCTGGCTGATCTCCGGCTGGTACGGGGTGTAGGCGGTGTACCAGGCCGGGTTCTCCAGCACGTTGCGCAGCAGCACCGGCGGGGTGAGCGTGTCGTAGTAGCCCTGCCCGATCATCGAGACGGCCACCGTGTTGGCCTCCGCGAGCGCCCGCAGCTCGGCCATCGCCTCGGCCTCGGTGACGGCCGGCGGCAACTCATCCAGACCCGGTGCCGCGCCGCCGCCGGTGAGCTTGTCGAGGATGCCCGCGGGGACGGCCTTGGCGGCCAGTTCGTTCAGCGAATCGACACCGATGACGGACAGCATCGTCGCGACGGCTTGGCCATCCGGGCCGATGTGCCGGGCTGCGAAGGTTGATTGGTCGGGCACTGGCGAACTCCTGGCTGTGGCATCGACAAAGGCAGAGGACAAGCGGCCCTCTCCCTCTGTCTTCACCCGTTCGCCGGGCGCCTGAGAGATTCGGCGCGAGATGCTGCCTCGCGCCTTTCCCCATCGGCGGGTGCCGACCGCCGGGGCCGGCACCGCTTTCCAGAGGCATCGTTAACCCGCGCGGTCCGGGTGCCTGAGAGGTTAGCGGAGAGGTGTTGCTCCTTCGGCGTCCGTGACTGGCCGTCACGAAACTCTCCCGCACGAGTGCGATGCGTCGTCCAGTTTACCCGGCCCGGGTCAATTCGCCGCGAGCGTGCGTGTCTGTACCGCGACACGCCGCAAAGCGTGTACGGCAGCGCACGTTCGCGCACAGGGGCGGCGCGGGCGCGGTTAACCGATCTTGCGGTCGCGGTGCTTGCGGCGCGAGGCCAGCTCGTCTTCCGGGGCGGCGATCGACTCGCCCCCGTCGGCGCGCTCCCCGGGGAAGTCGGCGATGACGCCGGTCAGCTCCCGCATGGCGCCCGACACGGCGATGCCGAACACGCCCTGCCCACCCTGCAGGAGGTCGACGACCTCTTCGGCCGACGTGCACTCGTAAACCGTGGTGCCGTCGGAGAACAACGTGATGTTGGCCAGGTCCTGGACGCCGCGCTGACGCAGGTGATCGACGGCAACCCTGATGTTGTGCAGCGAGATTCCGGTGTCGAGAAGCCGCTTGACGATCTTGAGCACCAGGATGTCTTTGAACGAGTAGAGCCGCTGGCTGCCGGAGCCCGCCGCGCTGCGGATCGACGGCACCACCAGCGAAGTGCGCGCCCAGTAGTCCAACTGCCGGTAGGTGATTCCGGCGATCTGGCAGGCGCTGGGGCCGCGGTAGCCGACGAGCTCGTCCGGCACGGAGTCGTCGGGAAACAGTCCGGGCTGCACGGGCGCTTCCGGCGCGGCGGTCGCGTGGTCAGCTAGGTCCAGCTGTTCTTGGCGTGGCTGCTCGCTCACGGTGCTTCCTCTCGCCGATCGCGCTTTCGTTTCCAGCTGCGTACTGGCTGCGTCGCAGCCACGTTTGCTCAGGCCCGAGTGCTAGAGAGCTTACGCTGTTCGATAGCTACCGCGCCCTTAAGTCGTGATCAAAGTATGGCTGCCGCCGGGCAAAGTGAGGGCGCTATCCGCCAGGCGTGTCGACATCCCGGGGGCAAGTGAGACGGATCCGTGATGTCGGTGTCCAGGGTAGTACCCGCCGACGGGGTTCGCGAAGCCGCTGGAAGGGGCCGGAATGGCGTTACGTGGCCTTGAAATCGTCGGGCGAGACGCTGTCGAGAAACTCCTTGAACTTCTCCACCTCGTCCTCGCGGACGGCAGTGCCGCCCTCTTCGTCGGTCTCGTCGGGGATGAGCAGACCGGCCTGGGCCAGCACGGCCTCCTCGACGTAGATCGGGACGCCGACGCGCAGCGCTATCGCGACCGAATCCGAGGGCCGCGCCGACACCGTTATGTTGCGGTCGAAGACCAGGTCGGCGTAGAAGGTGCCCTCCTGAAGGTCGACGATCCGCACCTCTTTCAGCGAATGGCCAAGCGCGGCAATGACATCCCTGATCAGATCGTGCGTCAGCGGACGCGGCGGCTCGACGCCCTGCTGCTCGAGGGCGATGGCGGCAGCCTCCGATTGGCCAATCCAGATCGGCAGGTATCGGTCGCCGTCGGTTTCGCGCAGTAACAGGACCGGCTGGTTCTGCGGCTGCTCAACGCGAATGCCGACAACACGAACTTCACCCATTTGTGTCTGCCCTCCGCATATGCTGCCGTGTCGGTTCTTGGCGCAACGGCGACGCCGAATTTCCGCTGAGCCGCTGAAAACCAAGCTATCGACGAAGTCTAGTCCTCAGCGATGCAGAACGTCGCGAACGGCGGATTTGATCAGCGACGTGTGCAACGTGATGGCGAGGGCCGCCACCTCGCGCGCCAGGTCGTCGGCGCGGTCCCGCGCTCCGGTCTTGCCGGCTTTGACTATCGGCCCGGCGATTTGGGCGATCAGGTCCGACTGCCGGTCCGCCGCCGAGCGAAACGCCCGCAGGTGTCGCGGCTCGACACCGTATTCCGACAGCGCCCGCGCGCATTGCAGGATCACGACGGCGTGTTCGTCGAAGAAGCCGCCCGGGCCGGTGGTGATAACCCCCGCCTTGAGCAGCGCCGTCAACAGGTCCTCACCCACCCCCGAACGCTCCAGCAGGTCTTCCCGGCTCAACCGGATGCTCGATGGCGCGACCGCGGCGGTGTCCGATCCGGCCCCGGTGTCCGGCTCGGCGGCGGTCTCCCCGACGCCCGCCACGGACACCAGACGTGGGGCGGCGTAGGGCGAGCCGAAGGGCGGCAGCTCGCCATCGGGCTGCGCGTCCAATTGCGCCCGGATGACCTTGAGCGGCAGGTAATGATCGCGCTGCGCGGTGAGGATGAACCGCAGCCGGGCGCAGTCGTAAGCGGTGAATCTCCGATAGCCCGACGCGGCGCGCTGTGGCGTCACCAGTCCTTCGGCCTCCAAGAAGCGAATCTTGGAGATCGTGACATCGGGAAAGTCCGGCCTCAACAGTTCCAGGACCGCCCCAATCGACATCCCGGCCAGTGCCGGGCTATCGGGTGCGCTCACTAGCCTCCGGATCCTCCGTCCTCACCCTGCTTGGGCCCGGTCAAAAACACCAAGCGGAACTTGCCGATCTGCACCTCGTCGCCGTTGGCGAGCACCGCCGAGTCGACGGGCTCCCGGTTGACGTAGGTGCCATTCAGGCTACCGACATCCACCACGTTGAATTCGTTGTTTTCCAACCTGAATTCGGCGTGTCGGCGGCTGACGGTGACGTCGTCGAGGAAGATGTCGCTGTCGGGATGCCGACCGGCGGACGTGATGGGCTGATCGAGCAGGAAGCGTGACCCGGCGTTCGGTCCCCGTTTGACGACCAGCAGCGCCGAACCGGCCGGCAGGCCCTCCACCCCGGAAACCGCGCTCTCGGTGCCCGCCTGCGCGGGCGCATCGAGTTCGTTGAGGAAGTCGGCGCGGAAGACCGAAGTCGTCTCCACCGTGACTTCGTCAGAGGTCTGGTCGTTGTCCATGTCCGTCACGCGCTGCTCCTCACTGGCCGCTGTGGCGTTGTCTGACCGGGCCGCTCGGCCGGCTGCTCACTGGGTTTACTGGCCCGGCACTGCCGATTGCTAAGACTGCTGCCTTCAAGTGTCGATCTGTCGACGGTACCGCGCATAGGTCCGCAATGTGCCCCCCACCCGACGATCGGCAGACCGATTGTCCGCCTTTCCCCGCCGCCCTTGCACGCCGCTCTCGGCGCCGCGCGGGGCTGGCAGGCAGATTAGCAATCGTCATTCGGTCAGTGTTCCGCGGTAGGCCTCGGCGTCAAGCAGCGACGAGATGGACGACTCCAGGGCGGCTACGTCGGACACCTGGACATCCACGAGCCACCCGGCCCCGTAGGGGTCGGAGTTGACCAGCTGCGGACTGCCTTCCAGATCGGCGTTGACCGCGGAGACCGTGCCCGACACCGGCGCGTACAGATCCGACACCGATTTGGTCGACTCGACCTCGCCGAAGGATTCACCCGCGGTCACCTCGGTGCCGACGTCGGGCAGCTGAACGAAGACGACATCGCCCAGCGCCGACTGCGCGAAGTCGGTGATCCCGACCCGCACGACGTCGTCACCGCTTCGGCGAACCCATTCGTGTTCGGCGGTGTAGTGCAGATCGGGCGGGATATCGCTCACGAGTAATCCTGTTCTGTGCGGATGCGCTCACTTGACGGGCTGAGCGTATTGGTGCGGTTTTGGTTGTCGCAAGGTGGTCACGTCCACTCGGTCGGCCTGCCGCACGGACATCCGCGCGCCCACGCGCTTGATGCTGTCCTCGGCGCCGCCCGGAATGTTCATCGCCGCGGCCAGGGTGGGCGGATCGCCAATGGCCAGAATCGAATACGGGGGCGACAGCGTCTTGGTGTCGACGGTCAGCGACCCGGGCATGCCCACCACCCAGGTATCGACACCCACGCGCACGGACTGGTGTCCATCGTTGATCTCGATCGCCTCGGCGCCGGCGGCGCGCAGTTCGTTGATCACGTCGAGCATCACCTCCGGCGACACGCCGGGCCCGGGGTCGTCGATGGTGACCGTGACGCCTGGCCCGGTGGCGCCCACCGCACCGACCAAGATGGACAGGGCGGCCAGCTTGGCCTGCGCGGCCTGTATGGCGGCCTGGTCGTTGTTGCCCGACGCCTGCAGCGAATTCAGCGTGTTCTGCAATTCATTCACTTCGGCGTTGAGGGTGGCCTCGCGCTGCCGCAAGGAATCCAAGAGCACCAACAAGTCTGCGGGACGCGCCGTTTCCAGCGAATCACCCGACTCGTTCTGGCGGACCTGCGTGACGATGGCGATGCCCAGCAGCAGACACAACAGCACCGCCAACGTCCCGAAAGCCAGCCGGGAACGGCCGCCGCGGACCAGCCCCGACAGTCCGGTGCGGCGCACCGGGCCGATCTCCGGGCGCGGGCGCTTGGACGGCAATTCGTGCCGGCCGTGCGGCGCGCGGCCTTCCGCTTCACCCGTTTCCGCGGCGCCGCCGGGCGGTTCCTCGCTCACGCCGGCCCCACCTTGGCCATGGCGCCGCTTCCCTTCGCTTCGCTCCGCATCGTCACCGGCCGCCCGTCACGCCCCGAACAGCCGGCGGCGCAGCGCGGCGGCATTGCCGAAGATGCGGATGCCCAACACCACGATGATCGCCGTGGACAACTGCGTGCCCACGCCCAATTGGTCTCCGACATAGACGATCAGCGCGGCCACGAAAACGTTGAACACGAACGAGACCACGAAGACCTTCGGGTCGAAGATCCGTTCCAGGTAGGCGCGCAGGCCGCCGAACACGGCGTCGAGCGCCGCCACCACCGCGATCGGCAGGTACGGCTGGACCACCTCGGGCACCGCGGGGTGGAACACCAGGCCCAGCACGATGCCGATCGCCAGCGCCGCGATGCCGATCATGCGCGCTTGCCGTTCCGTGACTCGCACAGGCGAAGA
>NZ_LZJB01000566.1:0-1504 GCF_001666895.1 Mycobacterium sp. E3298 | reverse complement strand
CCGGCGCCGAGCATGCCCTGCTGGGCGCGGTGGTGGAGCGCCCCGATTCGGGCGGTGTGGTGTTGACGGGCCGGCTGTCGACGGCCGCCCAGCCGTGGCTGGCCGATCACGCGGTGACCGGGACCGTGTTGTTCCCGGGCGCGGGGTTCGTCGAGCTGGTGCTGCGGGCGGGCGACGAGGTCGGCTGCCCGGTGATCGAGGAGCTGACGCTGTCGGCCCCGTTGCCCCTGCCGGCCGCCGGCGGGGTGCGGGTGCAGGTGGTGGTGGACGCCGCCGGCGAGACCGGATCCCGTGCGGTGGCAGTCTATTCGCAGGCCGGTCCCGACTGGGCCCTGCACGCCCAGGGCGTGGTGAGCGACGGCTCGCCCGCGCCGGACGCGGACCTGTCGGTGTGGCCGCCCGTCGGCGCCGCGGCGGTCGACGTGACCGGCGCCTACGACGATTTGGCGGGGCGCGGCTACGGGTACGGGCCGGCGTTCCGCGGCCTGCGGAAGGTGTGGCGCCGGGGGACCGAGATCTTCGCCGAGGTCGAGGCCCCGCAGCAGGACGGTGTCACGGTGGGCGGCTTCGGGATCCATCCGGTGGTGCTGGATGCGGCTCTGCACGCCCTGGGTGTGGCCGACGAGGACGCCGAGGCCGTCTTGCCGTTCTCCTGGCAAGGGGTGTGCCTGCACGCGGCCGGCGCGTCCCGGGTCCGGGTGCGGCTGGCACCGGTGGGGAAGGGCGCCGTGTCGGTGGAACTGGCCGATTCGTCGGGCCTGCCGGTGCTGTCGGTGCGGGAGCTGGTGACGCGGCCGGTGTCGGCCGCCCAGTTGGCGGCGGCCGCGGCGGCGCGGTCCGGCGGCGGCGAACTCCTGGAGGCGGTGTGGTCCCCGATCACGTTGGCGGACAACGCCGGTGGGGCCGATCCCGAGGTGTGGCGGCCGCCCTCGAACGGCGACGGAGTGGTCGGGTCGGTCTACGCCGCGACCCATGAGGCGTTGGGCTTGTTGCAGTCCAGGGTTGAGGGCGCCGGGCCGTTGGTGGTGCTGACCTGCGGCGCGGTCGCGCTGCCCGGCGAGGAGGTCTCGGACCTGGCCGGCGCGGCGGTGTGGGGGCTGGTGCGCTCGGCGCAGGCCGAGCAGGCAGGCCTGGCGGTGCTGGTCGACTCCGACGGATCGCTCGATCTCGCCTCCGTGATCGGCTGCGGGGAGCCGCAATTGGTGGTGCGAGGGGGCATCGCCTACGGCGCCCGGCTGCAGCCACTCAAGCCGCACCCGCTGTTGCCGTTGCCCGGGCCGCCGTCGGTGTGGCGGCTGGCCGCCGGCGACGCCGGAACGCTGGAGGACCTGGCCGTGCAGTCGGGCCCGCCGGCCGAGCTCGCCGCCGGCCAGGTGCGGGTGGCGGTCGCCGCCGCCGGGGTGAACTTCCGCGACGTGCTGGTGGCCCTGGGCATGTACCCGGGTGCCGCGCAGCTGGGCGCGGAGGGTGCCGGCCTGGTGACCGAGATCGGCGCCGGCGTCAC
>NZ_LZJB01000565.1:0-25641 GCF_001666895.1 Mycobacterium sp. E3298 | reverse complement strand
CTTGGTGTTGCCGTACATGCCCCACCCGATGCCGATGCCCAGCAGTACCGACACGACGAACGCGGCGGCGAGCACCCCCCAGCCCCCGAGCCTTGGCGGCACCGGCCGGGCCCTGACGGTCGTCGTCGGCAGGGCGCTGCTGTCGGTCTGCAGATCGCTCACCAGATCCTGCAGGTCGCCGAGCGTGACGGCCTTGGTGGCCGCGCTCACCCGTTCCCGGTGCTCTTCCATGGAGAGCTCGCCGTCGTTGAGGGCGTTGTCGAGGATCTTGCAGGCGTCCTGCCGGTTGACGTCTTTGGCGCGGGTGCTCGCCGCCGCGCCACCGCCAAGCGATGTCCCGAGCCATTTCGCCACGGGACGATCGTAGAGTCCCGGTCCGGTGGGCACGGGAAAGGACTGAACGATGACCCGGCTGCGGGCGCCACAGTTTGGTTGCGTATCGGCCGTCCGGATGGAGACGTACTCTGGTGGGCGTGCGACTGCAGCGACAAGTGGTGGACTACGCGCTCCGGCGGCGAGCACTGCTGGCCGAGGTGTACTCGGGCCGCACCGGCGTGTCCGAGGTATGCGACGCGAACCCTTATCTGCTGCGCGCCGCCAAGTTTCACGGGAAACCGAGCCAGGTCATGTGCCCGATCTGTCGCAAGGAACAGCTGACGCTGGTGTCGTGGGTGTTCGGCGAACACCTGGGTCCGGTGTCGGGGTCGGCCCGCACGGCCGAAGAGTTGGTCCTGCTGGCGACTCGCTTCGAGGAGTTCGCTGTCCACGTGGTGGAGGTGTGCAGGACCTGCAGTTGGAATCATCTGGTCAAGTCGTACGTGCTCGGCGCGGCGCGCCCACCCAAGGGCACCCGCACCACGCGGACGGCGCGAAACGGCGCGCGCACGGCCATTGAGTAACGACGGACGCCACGACCAGTCGTCCAACAACGCGGATGGGCCGGCGACTGAGCGCGTGGGCAAACACGGAAGCGGCGAGCGCCCGCGTGACGCGCCGTCGGCGCCCGGTCAACGGCGGGGGGTTCCCCCGGACGACCGGATGACCACGATCCTGCCGCCGGTCGTCGACGACCGGTCACCCCGGCGGCCCGATCCCAGCATCGAGGAAGTCAAAGCCGCGCTGGAGGGCCCTCCGTCCACGCCGCTGCAGCGGGACGCGCTCGAGGAGGTCAAGGCCGCGCTGGAGAGCCGGACGCCGCCGCGGCGCGAGCGGCCGGGCGCGGGGGGCCCACCGGAGGGACCACCGCCGCCATCCGGTCCGCGACGGCCCGGCGGCCCCGACGGCTTCGGACGCCGGCCCCGGGGTGACGTCCATTGGACGCAACAGATCAATTGGCTGTGGGTGCGGCGAGCGGCCTACCTGTCGGCGGTGGTGCTGGTGCTGCTGCCGATCGTCACGTTCGCGATGGCGTATTTCATCGTCGACATCCCCAAGCCCGGCGATCTGCGCACCAATCAGGTGTCCACCATCCTGGCCAGCGACGGATCCGAGATCGCCAAAATCATCCCGCCCGAGGGCAATCGGGTCGACGTCAACATCAACCAGGTGCCGGTACACGTGCGGCAGGCGGTGATCGCCGCCGAGGACCGCAACTTCTATTCGAATCCGGGTTTCGACTTCAGCGGATTCGCGCGGGCGGTGAACAACAACCTCTTCGGCAACGGCGACCTGCAGGGCGGGTCGACGATCACCCAGCAATACGTGAAGAACGCGCTGGTGGGTTCGGCTCAGCACGGTCTCAGCGGCCTGATGCGTAAGGCCAAGGAACTCGTGATCGCCACCAAGATGTCGGGTGAGTGGTCGAAAGACGATGTGCTGCAGGCCTACCTGAACATCATCTACTTCGGCCGCGGCGCCTACGGCATTTCCGCCGCCGCGAAGGCCTACTTCAACAAGCCCGTCGAGCAGCTCACCGTCTCGGAGGGGGCGCTGCTCGCCGCGCTGATCAGGCGGCCCTCGTCGCTGGATCCGGCCATCGATCCGCAGGGCGCCCGGGCCCGGTGGAACTGGGTTCTCGACGGCATGGTGGAGACCAAGGCATTGTCACCCAGTGACCGTGCCGCGCAGGAGTTTCCGGAGACGGTCCCGCCGGATCAGGCGCGCGCGGAGAACCAGACGACGGGGCCCAACGGCCTGATCGAGCGTCAGGTGACCAAAGAGTTGATGGAGCTGTTCAACATCGACGAGCGGACCCTGAACACCCAGGGCTTGCAGGTCACCACCACGATCGACCCGAAGGCCCAGCAGGCCGCCGAAAAGGCGGTCTCGAAATACCTTGACGGGCAAGACCCCGACATGCGGTCGGCGGTGGTGTCGATCGACCCGCATGACGGGGCGATACGCGCGTATTACGGCGGTACGGACGCCAACGGATTCGACTTCGCGCAGGCCGGCCTGCAAACTGGTTCGTCGTTCAAGGTTTTCGCGCTGGTCGCCGCGCTCGAGCAGGGGATCGGGCTGGGCTACCAGGTCGACAGTTCGCCTCTGACGGTCGACGGCATCAAGATCACGAACGTCGACGGTGAGGGCTGCGGCACGTGCAACATTGCCCAGGCCCTCAAGCAATCGCTGAACACCTCCTACTACCGGCTGATGCTCAAGCTCAAGGGCGGCCCGCAGGCCGTCGCGGACGCCGCGCACCAGGCCGGTATCGCCACCAGCTTCCCGGGTGTGGAGCACACCCTCTCCGAGGACGGCAAGGGCGGACCGCCCAACAACGGAGTTGTGCTGGGGCAGTACCAGACTCGGGTGATCGACATGGCCTCGGCGTACGCCACGCTGGCCGCCTCGGGTCTCTACCACCGGCCGCACTTCGTGCAGAAAGTCGTCAGCTCCGACGGGCAGGTGCTCTTCGATGCCAGCAAGTCCGACAACAACGGCGAGCAGCGGATCCCGAAGGCCGTGGCCGACAATGTCACCGCGGCCATGGAGCCGATCGCCAGCTACTCGCGGGGCCACGCTTTGGCCGGCGGCAGGCCATCGGCGGCCAAGACGGGAACCACGCAGCTCGGCGACACGACCGCCGACAAGGACGCCTGGATGGTCGGATACACGCCGTCTTTGTCCACGGCGGTCTGGGTCGGCACCGCGAAAGGCGACGTGCCCCTCGTAACCGCCTCGGGCGCACCGGTTTACGGCTCGGGGCTGCCGTCGGACATCTGGAAGTCGACGATGGACGGTGCGTTGAAGGGCACGTCGAACGAGTCGTTCCCCAAGCCGACCGAGATCGGCGGTTATGCGGGCGTCCCAGCGCCGCCGCCTCCGCCCCCGGCGCCGTCGGTGACCGTCATACAGCCCACGATCGAGGTGGCGCCGGGCATAACGATCCCCGTCGGCCCGCCGACCACCATCACCAACGCGCCGCCAGGACCGGGCGGTGGCGGCCCAGGCGGGCCGGGCGGCCCCGAGCCTGGTGTCCCGCCGGGCGGTCCGCAAGCCCCCGGGCCGCAGCCGCCGCCGTGACCGACGCCGAGCAGCGCAGCGCCACCATCTCTCCGGCGCGATTGGCCGGCGATCTGCGTAGCGTCGACAACCGCGATTGCCCCAGCCGCACCGACTCGTTGGGCGCCGCGCTGGCGGAGGTCGTCGGGGGGCCGGTGGGTGGGCACGCGCTGATCGGCCGGACGCGGGTGATGACGCCGCTGCGGGTGATGTTCTTGATCGGACTGGTGTTCCTGGCGCTCGGCTGGTCGACGAAGGCGGCCTGCCTGCAGAGCACCGGAACCGGGACGGGCGATCAGCGGGTGGCCAACTGGGAGAACCAACGCGCGTACTACGAGCTGTGTTACTCCGATACGGTGCCGCTCTACGGCGCGGAGTTGTTGAGCCAGGGCAAGTTTCCGTACAAGTCGAGCTGGATCGAGACCGACGGCAGCGGCACCCCGCAGACCCGCTACGACGGCCGGCCCGCTGTGCGCTACATGGAGTATCCGGTGCTGACCGGGATGTATCAGTACGTGTCGATGGCGCTGGCGAAGACCTACACCGCGTTGAGCAAGCTGGCGCCGCTGCCGGTGGTCGCCGAGGTGGTGATGTTCTTCAACGTCGCGGCGTTCGGCCTGGCGCTGGCGTGGCTGGCGACCGTCTGGGCGACCGCAGGCCTGGCGGGACGCCGGATATGGGACGCGGGCCTGGTGGCCGCGTCGCCGCTGCTGATCTTCCAGATCTTCACCAATTTCGATGCGCTGGCAACGGGTTTGGCGATGGCCGGTGTGCTGGCATGGGCCCGCCGTAAACCGGTGCTGGCCGGCGTGCTGATCGGATTGGGCGCCGCGGCCAAGCTGTATCCATTGTTGTTCCTGGGCCCCATGGTGGTCCTGGCGATTCGGACGGGACGCTTCCGCGCTGTGGCGCGCACCGCCGCGACGGCCGCGGTGACATGGTTGTTGGTGAATCTGCCGGTTTTGGTGCTGTTTCCGCGCGGGTGGTCGGAATTCTTCCGGCTCAACACCCGCCGCGGTGACGACATGGATTCGCTTTACAACGTCGTCAAGTCGTTCACCGGCTGGCACGGATTCGACCCCAAGCTCGGGTTCTGGCAGCCGCCCACGGTCCTGAACACGGTGGTCACGGTGCTATTCGGAATCGGTTGCGCTGCAATCGCATACGTGGTGCTCACCGCCCCCCAGCGCCCGCGGCTGGCGCAGCTGTTGTTCTTGGTGGTGGCGGTGTTCTTGTTGACCAACAAGGTGTGGAGCCCGCAGTTCTCGCTGTGGCTGGTGCCGTTGGCGGTGCTCGCCTTGCCGCACCGCCGGATCCTGCTGGCGTGGATGACCATCGACGCGGTGGTGTGGGTGCCGCGGATGTACTACCTATATGGCAATCCGAACCGCTCGCTGCCCGAACAGTTCTTCACCACCACGGTGGTGTTGCGTGACGTCGCCGTCGTGGTGCTGTGCGCGTTGGTGATCCGCCAGATCTACCGGCCCGGCGAGGATCTGGTGCGTTGGGGCGGCCGGGTGGACGACCCGTCCGGCGGTCCCTTCGACCGCGCACCCGACGCCCCGCCCGGATGGCTGCCGGACTGGCTGCGCCCGGCCGGCCCGCGGCGCGCACCGGAGCCGGACCCCGAGGCCGAATCGGCGGTGCCGGCCGGGGTGGCGCCATGACGCTCGTCGCCGTTCCCTTGTTTCCCCGGGTGACCGCGCTCGACGCGGTGGGGCCCTACGAGGTGCTGCAGCGCGTTCCGTCGGTCGAGGTGGTGTTCATCGGTCACCGCCGCGGCGAGGTGCGGACGGAGAACGGGATGCTCGGCCTCTGCTGCGACGCGCGGTTCGATGAGGTCACGTCGCCGGACGTGGTGCTGGTTCCCGGCGGGATCGGCACCCGGCAGCTGATTCACGACGAGACCATCCGGAGCTGGCTGCAAGCCGTCCACCAAACCACGACGTTCACCACGTCGGTGTGCACGGGTGCGCTGCTGCTGGCCGCGGCGGGCCTGCTCGAGGGACTCACCGCCACGACGCACTGGCGGGCAAGCGACCTGCTGAACAAGCTCGGAGCCCGATACGTGCCGGACCGCGTCGTCGACCACCTCCCGCAACGGATCATCACCGCCGCCGGGGTGTCCAGCGGCATCGACATGGCTCTGCGGCTGGTCGAACTCCTCGTCGATCGGCAGGCCGCGCAGGCCGCGCAACTGCTCATCGAATACGACCCGCAGCCGCCGTTCGACGCGGGCTCCCTGGCCAAGGCCGATCAGGCGACGGTCACGCGGGCCACCGCATACTTGGACGCCCGGCAGTAGCCGGATTGCCCGGCCGCCCGGATCCGCCGCGATTTTGGAGGCCACCCCGCCCATCCGGTAGCCTGATGCGGTTGCCGACGCAGGCGACCCTCCTGCCACGGAACGACCGTGGCCGCTTGAGACCAGAGGAGGTGGTGAGGTTTCCATGCGTCCATACGAAATCATGGTCATTCTTGACCCCACGCTCGACGAGCGCACCGTTGCTCCGTCCCTGGAGACGTTCCTGAACGTCGTCCGTAAAGACGGCGGCACCGTCGAGAAGGTCGACATCTGGGGCCGGCGCCGGCTGGCCTACGAGATCGCCAAGCACGCCGAGGGCATCTATGTGGTGGTCGACCTCAAGGCGGAGCCGGCGACGGTTTCCGAGCTCGACCGCCAGCTGAGCCTCAACGAGTCGGTACTGCGCACCAAGGTGATGCGCACCGACAAGCACTAACACCTGTGGCTGAGTCGTGGGCCCACCGTCGGTGGACTTGCGTAGGCTCAGCGAGGATACGTGCCATCCACCGTCTGAGAAGCGAGTAGCAGGGCGGACCTAGGAGGAAATTGTGGCTGGTGACACCACCATCACCGTCGTCGGAAACCTGACCGCCGACCCCGAACTGCGGTTCACCCCGTCCGGTGCCGCCGTCGCGAATTTCACCGTGGCGTCGACACCGCGAATTTATGACCGCCAGAGCGGGGAATGGAAGGACGGCGAGGCCCTCTTCCTGCGCTGCAACATCTGGCGGGAAGCCGCCGAGAACGTCGCCGAGAGCCTCACCCGGGGCGCCCGCGTGATCGTCACCGGCCGGCTCAAGCAGCGTTCCTTCGAGACGCGTGAAGGCGAGAAGCGGACCGTCGTCGAGGTCGAGGTCGACGAGATCGGCCCCTCGCTGCGGTACGCCACCGCCAAGGTGAACAAGGCCAGCCGCAGCGGCGGCGGTGGCGGTGGTGGCTTCGGCGGCGGGGGCGGGTCCCGGCAGGGATCGGCGCCACCGGCGAGCAGCGCACCGGCCGACGACCCGTGGGGCAGCGCCCCGGCATCCGGGTCATTCGGCGGCGGCGACGACGAACCGCCGTTCTGAAGAACTTCAACAGTAAGAAACGGAAAGAAAGACAGTCATGGCGAAGTCCAGCAAGCGACGTCCGGCTCCGGAAAAGCCGGTCAAGACGCGGAAGTGTGTCTTCTGCGCCAAGAAGGACCAATCGATCGATTACAAGGACACCGCGTTGCTGCGCACCTACATCAGTGAGCGCGGCAAGATCCGGGCGCGTCGGGTCACCGGCAACTGCGTGCAGCACCAGCGTGACATCGCGATCGCGGTGAAGAATGCCCGCGAGGTGGCTCTGCTGCCCTTCACCTCCTCGGCGCGATAGCCGCCGAAGCTCGAGCGAAAGTACGAATAACGATGAAGCTGATATTGACGGCTGACGTCGACCACCTCGGTACGGTCGGCGACACGGTCGAAGTCAAGGACGGCTATGGCCGCAACTTCCTGCTTCCGCGCGGCCTGGCGATCGTCGCCTCGCGCGGCGCGCAGAAGCAGGCCGACGAGATCCGCCGGTCCCGCGAGAGCAAGGCGGTGCGCGACCTCGGGCACGCCAACGAACTCAAGACGGCGATCGAGGCGCTGGGCCCCGTCCAGCTGCCGGTGCGCACCGCGGCCGATTCCGGAAAGCTGTTCGGCTCGGTCACCTCGGGGGACGTCGTCGCGGCCATCAAGAAGGCCGGCGGTCCCAATCTGGACAAGCGAATCGTCCGGCTGCCCAAGTCGCACATCAAGGCCGTGGGCACCCACCCGGTGTCGGTGCATCTGCACCCCGAGGTCGACGTCGAGGTCGCCCTCGAGGTCGTGGCGGAGAGCTAACCCGGCAACCTTTGCTCTTACCCGGCGGCGGCCAGCTTCGGCCGCCGCCGAGCTCAGTTGTGCGGCCGGCACAGTCTTCGGCCTCTCGTCCGGCGGTCGCGGACGCGCGCCCTAGCGAACTGTTGCTCCGGTATATCCCGAGGGTCCTCTTTACCCTGCCGTAACGCTGCGAAAATGTGGCTGAAAGCCAACACGCCCGGAGCAGTAACCTGCGACGACACGCCGTAGAGATTCTTGTCCACACGAAATTCGTCGCGTTACATGGCCCTTAACAGCAGTGATGTCACGGCCCCTTGAATTCATACACAGGTTCTCCACACCCCACTCAACACAGGTGTCGACGGATATGCACACACGATGCACAGGTTCATAAACAGCCGCGCTTTCACCTACTAGCCAGCAACGTCTAACGTCGTCCCGGCGCGAGGCGTGCGAGTGCTGTGGGACGAAAGTGTCGGCTCCTTGACTTACGCTGAAGAAACCGGTTTTCGAATGTATGTTCGGGCGTGTGGCAGGGGAGGAGGGATCCATGGCGGTCGTCGATGACTTGTCGGCGGGCATGGATTCATCGGCGCCGAGCGAGGACTTCGGCCGCCAGCCACCGCAGGATCTGGCCGCGGAGCAGGCGGTGCTCGGCGGCATGCTGCTGAGCAAGGACGCCATCGCCGACGTGCTGGAACGGTTGCGGCCCGGCGACTTCTACCGACCCGCGCACCAGAACGTCTACGACGCGATCCTGGACCTGTATGGCCGTGGCGAGCCGGCCGACGCCGTGACGGTGGCCGCGGAACTGGACCGGCGCGGGATGCTGCGCCGGATCGGCGGCGCCCCCTATCTCCACACGCTGATCTCCACCGTGCCCACGGCCGCCAATGCGGGCTACTACGCGACCATCGTCGCCGAGAAGGCGCTACTGCGGCGGTTGGTAGAGGCGGGGACGCGGGTCGTGCAATACGGCTACGCGGGCGCCGAGGGCGCCGACGTGGCCGAGGTGGTTGATCGCGCACAGGCGGAGATCTACGAGGTTGCCGACCGACGGACGACGGAGGATTTCGTTCCGCTGGAGGACCTGCTGCAGCCGACGATGGACGAGATCGACGCGATCGCTTCCAACGGCGGCGTGGCGCGTGGCGTGCCGACTGGCTTCACCGAGCTCGACGAGGTGACCAACGGCCTGCACGCCGGTCAGATGATCATCGTGGCGGCCAGGCCTGGAGTCGGGAAGGCGCTCGCGTTGGACACGCTGCTGCCCACACCCTCGGGCTGGACGACGATGGGCGACGTCGCGGTCGGTGACGAGCTGCTCGGCGACGACGGGCGGCCGACGCGGGTGGTGGCCGCCACCGACGTGATGCTGGGACGGCCGTGCTATGAGGTGGAATTCTCCGACGGGACGGTGATCGTCGCCGACGAAGCCCATCAGTGGCTGACCGAAACTCGCGCATCCCGGAAGTCGGCGCAAGCCGCGGCGGTGGGCTACAACCGCTATAAGAATCAGCGCACCTTTGCGGCGGTGCGAACCACGGCCGAGATCGCCGAGACTCTGCGCTGCGACACGGTGGACCGGCGGCTGAACCACTCCGTGGTGAACGCGAGTGCGCTCGACCTACCCGAGCGCGAATTGTTGGTTCCCGCATACACGCTCGGGGCCTGGCTCGGCGACGGCACCAGTGCCGCGGCTCAGATCACCACGGCCGATCCGGAAATCATCATGCGCATCGAGGCGGACGGCTTGGTGGCCTTTCCGTCGGCGTCCGCGCGGTACCGCTACCACCTGCGCCTGCCGGCCGGCGCGGGGCCGGCTCCTCGCCAGTGCGCAGTTTGCGGCAAGTCGTTCATTCCCCAGACCAGTCAGGTGCGGACCTGTGGGCGCTCATGCGGTGGCCGGGCACGGTTCGTTTCTGCTCCGGTGCCGAGCCCGACGTGTATTCGTTGTGGGGGACCGTCGGCGGGGCTGCGGTTGTGCCAGAGCTGCCACGCCTCCGTGGGCACCCTGCAGGCGCGCCTGCGAACGCTCGGCGTGCTCGGTAATAAGCACATCCCGATCGAGTACCTGCGCGGGTCCGAGAGACAACGGCGCGCCCTGCTCGCCGGCTTGCTCGACACGGACGGGACGGTCACGGCGGGCGGTGCGGTCCAGTTCTCGGTCACCAGTCAGCGGCTGGCGTGCGATGCCGCCGAGCTGATCGTCAGCCTCGGCTATCGCTGCCAAACCTCGGCCAAGCGCGTCCGGGGTGGGCACGAGTCGTCGAGCACCGCATACACGCTGACCTTCTCCACGGACGACGTGGTGTTCGCGTTGCAGCGAAAGGCCATCGCGCACAAGGAACGAAGGGCCGCCACCGGTACCGCGCGCTCGGGCTCACGCTTCATTGTGGACGTCCGACCGGTCGAGACCGTCGCCGTGCGTTGTGTTGAGGTCGACAACGACAGCCACCTGTATTTGGCGAGCAGGGCCATGATCCCGACGCACAATTCCACTCTCGGTCTGGATTTTCTGCGGTCCTGCTCGATCAAGCACCGGCTCGCCAGCGTCATCTTCTCGCTGGAGATGAGCAAGTCCGAGATCGTCATGCGGTTGCTGTCGGCGGAGGCGAAGATCAAACTCGCCGACATGCGTTCCGGGCGGATGAGCGACGACGACTGGACGCGGCTGGCGCGCCGGATGAGCGAAATCAGTGAGGCGCCACTGTATATCGACGACTCGCCGAACCTCACGATGATGGAGATCCGCGCAAAGGCGCGCCGGCTGAAGCAGAAGGCCGACCTGCGTCTGGTCGTGGTCGACTATCTGCAGCTGATGTCGTCGGGAAAGAAGGTCGAGTCGCGCCAGCTCGAGGTGTCCGAATTCTCGCGCCAACTCAAATTGTTGGCCAAGGAACTCGAGGTGCCCGTGGTGGCGATCAGCCAGCTCAACCGCGGTCCCGAGCAGCGCACCGACAAGAAGCCGATGCTGTCCGACCTCCGCGAGTCGGGATCGCTGGAACAGGACGCCGACATGGTGATCCTGCTGAACCGGCCGGACGCGTTCGAGCGGGACGATCCGCGCGGGGGAGAGGCGGACTTCATTCTCGCCAAACACCGCAACGGCCCCACCAAGACCGTTACCGTCGCGCACCAGCTGCACCTGTCGCGCTTTGCCAACATGGCGCGGTAGGCGGCGCCATCTAGGGCCGGCATCGATGCGGTGACCGGCATGGCGCGGAAACCGGCACCGCCGCCGGCCCCTGGTCGGCCCGATCTCGTTGCTCAATCAGCCGCCGCGCGGACGCGTCTCGCCTCCATTGCGGCGAGCGAAGTCGCGACCACCAACACTCCGGTGGCCGCCACTTCGGCTACCAATGCGGCGGAGTTGAGCACTTCGCGGTCCGGAAGCTCAGATATGCCCAATTCGTGCTTGGTGTCCCCGGCCAGCACCCCGGGCCGCACCAAACACAAGACGGCGGTGACGAATGCGACGACCGCGAAGCCGCACGCGACCAACCCGAGCACATTGACGCGCGTCGCGCCCACCATCGCGGCGGCTGCCGCGAGCGAGACGATCACGATGGTCCAACCGGGCGCACCGTTCGCCATGCCGGCGAGGTGGGCGCCGTAGTGTTCGCCATGCTCGCCGATGTAGACGCCGAGACCATTCCACCGAAGGGGTAATCCCAGATGGTCTAAGTCAATCCACGGCAGAAGTGTCAGTGCGGCTGCCGCGATGGCTGCCACGACGGCTACTGCGGAGATTGGCTTGGTGAGCACCGCAGCCCCCCTTTCGACCGTTGGCTCGAACGATGATGACACCGGGCCGGTGCCTCCACGGATGCTGTGTCTCGATCTTAGGAAAAAGAGAGGCGAGAGCATTTCGTCTCCCTGTGGTCGCGGAGGTTTGGGTCGTACGCGAGCAGCGAGCCGGGCAGAGAGGCAACTTCCACCCGGAATCGCGCGGCTTGCCGTGACGCAGTAGTTTCCCTGACGTGATGTCCTCAGCTGCTCATGCCCTCATGCGGTGGATCAGTCCCTTCCTGACGGTGGCGGCTGTCGCCTGGATTTGTGCGCCGCATGCCGGTCCCGCCCCGGCGGTGCGCTTGGCCAGCGACGGCAACCCGTTGGCCGGTGCGCCGTTCTACGTCAATCCCAATTCGGCGGCGATGCGCGCCGCGCAGAGCGCCGATCCGCCGAGCGCCGAGTTGACCGCGATCGCCAACACGCCGCAGGCCTACTGGATCGTCCCCGGAGGTTCGGCAGCCACCGTCGGCAAGTACGTCGGCGACGCGAACGCCGCCGGCGCCATCCCGGTGCTGACGATTTACGGCATCCCCCACCGCGACTGTGGCAGCTTCGCCGCGGGCGGCATGGGGTCGGGCGCGGACTACCGAGGCTGGATCGACGGCATCGCGTCTGGCGTCGGCGCCTCGCGGGTGGCGATCATCGTCGAGCCCGACGCGCTTGCGATGGCCGACTGCTTATCGGGGGATCAGCGCCAGGAGCGCTACGACCTGGTCCGGTACGCCGTCGACACGCTGACCCGAGACCCGGCCGCGGCCGTCTACGTCGACGCCGGGCACTTGCGCTGGCATAGCGCCGAGGACATGGCGGGCAGGCTCAACCAGGCCGGTGTGGGCCACGCGCGTGGTTTCAGCGTCAACACCGCCAACTTCTTCACCACCGAGGACGAAATCGGTTATGGAGAAGCAATTTCGGGCCTCACGAATGGTTCGCACTACGTGGTCGACACTTCCCGCAACGGAGCCGGACCGGCACCCGACTCCGGGCTCAACTGGTGCAACCCGGGCGGCCGAGCGCTCGGCACCCCGCCGACCACGGCAACCGCCGGCGCGCACGCCGACGCCTACCTGTGGATCAAACGCCCCGGCGAATCCGACGGAACTTGCGATAAGGGCGATCCGCCTGCGGGCACCTTCGTCAGCCAGTACGCCATCGATCTCGCACACCGGGCGGGCCAATAGTCGAGGCGTGCAGCCGGCGAGCGCCAAAGGCGTTCGTGCGGTAAGAAAGTGCGTACACGAAAGCCTGCCAAGCAGCGAGCGGGATTCGACCGGCTTCGACGAAAAGGCTTGAGTTATGCCCGCATGGAGACACCGCAGCGCCACGACCGAGAGCAGGACGACCGACGCCGGCCGCAGCGTCGGCGTAGAAATCGAAGTCGAGGTCACCGAACCGGCGGTGCTGGATTTCCAGGTGGCGGTCAGCCGGCAGCCGGGCATCGATGTGAGCGAATCCCTGCGGATCACGCGAAACGGCAAGGCGCTGGAACCGCGAGAGGTCATCGGCGCGCATCAGTCGCGCATCCATGTCGTGGCGGCCGAAAAAGGAACGGTCACGGTGTCGTACGCGGCGACGGTCACCGGGCGGGCGGACCCGGCACCGGTGAACGACATCGACGCCATCACCTATCTGCGCCCGAGTAGGTACGCGGAGGCCGACAAGTTCTTCGGTTTCGCCGCAACCGAATTCGAGCAGTACGCGACCTCGGTGACGTTGCTGGAGAAGGTCTCGTCTTGGGTCGGCACCCGGCTCAGCTATGTCCCGGGATCCAGCGATCCGATCGACGGGGCCACCGACACATTGCTCGCGGGCGCGGGCGTGTGCCGCGACTATGCCCATCTGGTGATCGCGTTGCTACGCGCGGTCAACGTCCCGGCGCGACTGGTGGCGGTGTACGCGCCGGGGTGCCATCCGATGGATTTTCACGCCGTGGCCGAGGCCTTGATCGACGGTGTGTGGCGCGTCGTCGACGCGACGTGCCTGGCGCCCCGACAGTCGATGGTGCGGATCGCCACCGGCCGCGATGCCGCCGACACCGCATTTCTCGACAACCACGGGGGCGCCATCACCGTGCAGAACATGACCGTCACCGCTGTCGTCGACGGGGAGCTGCCCAGGGACTCGGTCGAGCAACTCGTGAGCCTCGGGTAGCGGCGCGGCGCCGCCGTCGTTCAGCGGAAGCGGATATCCGCCGTCGCCAGCCCGAAGATCTTCCTACCGCCGGACTTTGCGACGACGATGACGACACCGGCCCGGGTCGCCGGGTCCAGTGACTTGATCCGTCCGCTGTATTCGATGTCTGCACCGTCGGTGGCCGAGACGATCGCGGGTTGGGCCAGCCGCACCGCATACCGGCTCACCGCGCCGGGGTCTCCCGACCACGAGGAGATGAAGGCCGCGCCCAAACCCATGGTGAGCATTCCGTGGGCGATCACGTCGGGCTGGCCTGCCAGCTTGGCGACGTTCTCGTCCCAGTGCAACGGATTGGCGTCGCCGGCGACACCGGCGTAGTTCACCAGGTCGCCGCGCGACAGGCGGGCGTGGTGCACCGGTAGCTCGTCACCGACTTTCAGGTCATCGAAGCACGCAGTGCCCGGGATGCGGTCCGTACCGGCTTGGGCGATCCGAACGTCACTCGCCTGGCGCACAGTCTTCCGATAGGCCGCTTCCGAGGTGTCGATTCCGGCGAGGTTCACGTCGTGCATCACCACGTTCTTCGCGGCCACCAGCATCTCCGGATCGACGTCGTCCGCGGTGACACCCACGACGGTGGTGTGCATGGTGTGCACCCGCTCGCCGGCGGAGTCGGTGAACGTGTTGGTCACGGTGATCAGGTCACGGCCGGCGACTCTGCGGACCGACGAGAGTTCGACGTCGGTGTGCAATTCGTCGCCCGCGACGATCGGTCGGTGCTGCTCGAAGACTTCTTCGGTCTGCAGATACATGTCATAACCGACGACGACCGATTCGAACAGGTGGCGATTGGCGACCATGCCGGGGATCGACGTGAACGTCAGCGGCGCCACCAGCCCCGAATATCCCAGCTCCGCGGCGGTCGCGACATCCCAGTGGGCGGGGTGGTAGTCCTGGACAGCCCGGGCGTACTCCCGCACTTTCTCCCCGGAGACCCGGTACGGTTCGTGGACCTGGTAGTAGTGGCCCACGCGGGATTCGAGCGTTGGCGTTTCGGCTGGTGCGGTCATTAATTGCTCAACATTTCTATCGACCGGTTCGCTGCGGCCGACGAAGGCACCCTAACCCGCAGAGACCCGCGACCATCGACGCGGTCGGTCGGCGAGCTGCGGCGAACGGGCGAGAGGCGCCGGCCCGCCGGCGCGCGTCTGGCCACGTAATGTCGATGGCCATGACCGTTTATGCCTTGAATCTCTTCGATGTGGCCGATGCCGAGGAGTACCGCGCATACTCGCGACGGTCGCCCGCCGAGGTTGCCGAGCATGGTGGTCGCGTTGTTGCGCTCGGCAGTTTTCAGGAGGCGATCGTCGGCGACATCGAGCCCCGCCAGGTGCTGATCCTCGTGGAGTGGGAGTCGCGGGAGGCCTTCGACAGCTACTGCAACGACCCGGACCTCGCCGACCTGCATCCGCATCGCGAGAACGGATCGTCGAAATACATCTGGCACCTGTTCGACCGTCTCGACGATCTCAGGCCCGTGCTCCGTCGATGAGCGTGGCCAGGATGGGGGACGGCCCCGCCTCCGGGTGCCCGGCCGGTTCAGATCTTGAGGTAGCCCTTGTCGGCGGGGATTTGGGCGGCGGTGACCAACGACGACGCGTCGCTGGCAAGCCAGACCACGATGTCGGAGACCATGTCGGGAGGCGCGAGGGACTCGGTCGGCAGTGCGCCGGGCGAGAAGCTGTGGATGTAGTGCGGGTGGTCCTGGAAGGTTTGGTACATCGACAGGTCGTTACCCATCGGGGTGTCGGTGCCGTATGGGTGCACGGAGTTGACGCGGATCCCGAATTCGCCGAGCTCGACGGCCAACGAATTGGTCAGTCCGACGACGCCGAATTTGCTTGCGCAGTAATGCCCACATCCGGGGACGGCCTTGATCCCGGCCGCGGAGCTGATGTTGATGATCGACCCACCATTGCCGGCCGCGATCATCACGGGCACAACGGATTTCATGGTGTTCCACAGTCCGGTGAGATTGATATCGATGGTCTCCTGCCACTGCCGGGGTGAAATCTCCCATACCCGGCCCCAATTCAGCACGCCGGCGTTGGCCACGACGATGTCGAGCCGGCCGAACTGTTCGATGGCATTCGCCACGATCCGCTGTTGGCCGGACAGGTCTCGGACGTCGACTTCGTCGGCGAAAATCTTGCGGCCCTCGCCCTCCACCAGATTGACGGTTTCGGCAAGATCTTCGGGTAGGGCGGATGGGTAGCCGTTGTGTTCGGCGACGGGTGCGCAGGCATCGATAGCGACAATGTCGGCGCCGGCCCGGGCGAGCCGGACGCAGTGGGAGCGGCCCTGGCCGCGGGCGGCCCCGGTCACGTAGGCGACTTTGCCGGCGAGGGGGGCGATTGGCTCGGTCACGCCGATAGCTCCTCTGCTTGCTGCGCTGGCTCGGAGTGTTTCGCCGATGATAAGCATCGCCGTTCCGACGTTTGACGAAATGGCAGAAAATCGGGATTGCCAAGTCAGGGACTCGACCGCGTCGCGGCGGCTGCGTGCGACAGTTACCGGATGACACGTGTCGCCGTGATCGGCGCCGGACCGGGCGGCTTGGTGGCGGCGCGCTGGCTGTTGTCGCAAGGGCTCGAGCCCACGATCTTCGAGCAAGGTTCGACGCTAGGCGGGCAGTGGGCGACGTCGGAGGAATGCAGCGGCGTCTGGCCGGGCATGCACACCAACAGCAGCCGCACCATGACGGCCTTCAGCGACCTCGAGCATGACAGCGAACTCGCCTACCAACCCAACCGAGACATTCTCGACTATCTGCATCGCTACGCCGCCAAATTCGGTCTGACGTCACGCATTCGGCTGCGCAACCGAGTCGAACTGGTCAGCCGGGACGACAAGCCCGGCTGGCTCCTGCGCCACGCCGAGGGTATCGACAGATTCGAGCGAGTGGTGGTGGCCAGCGGCAGGTTCAGTGCGCCGGCGGTCCCCCCGGTCGCGGGGCTGGAGACTTTTTCCGGCTGCGCGGGTGCGACGACGACGTTCGGCTACCGGGACGGCACCGCATATCGCGGCAAGCGGATCTTAGTGGCCGGCTGCGCGATCAGTGCGCTCGAAGTCGCTTCGGAGATAGCGCAACTCGGAGCGGCGCACGTGGTTGTGACGCAGCGGCGGCAACGGTACGTCGTCCCCAAATTCGTTTCCGGCGTCCCCACCGACCATCTGCTCTATACGCGATACGGCACCCTGTCGGAAGAGCGCCTCCCGGCTGAGGACGTCGAGGGCCAGTTGAAGGAGATTGTGCTCGGGGCCGCGGGAAGCCCCGAGCAGTACGGAGCCCCGGCGCCGGACCCTTCGGTTCTCACGGCTGGCGTGACCCTCAGTCAGCATTATCTCCCGCTGGTCGCGGAGGGCCGAATCTCGGTGCGGCCGTGGATGAAAACGGTGGCGGGCAGGAGGGTGGTTTTCGCCGACGATCATGCGGAGGAGTTTGACGGAATCTTCTTCGGGACCGGTTTCAATCTGCGCCTACCGTTCTTGAGCGAAGACGTTCAGAAGGTTCTGGACCTCGACGCGGTGCACCTGGACGCGGACCGGTACACCTTCCATCCGGAGCTCCCCGGGCTGGCCTTCGTGGGGATGTGGGACCAGGCGGGCGGGTACTTCGTGCCGCTCGAGCTCCAGGCCAGGTGGATCGCCTACGCGTGGGGCGGTGTCATTCCGGCCGTGGGTGATCGCGAGCAGCGGCTGGCAATCAACGCCTACCGCGCCCGCCGGGGTGCGTCGCAGAAGTCGCGATTGAACCTCGTCGCCATCGCCTTCGCCCGGGCCGCGGGCGTGGAGCCGAGACTGGACAACTGGCCGAACCTGCGCCGCGCGTTGTTATTCGGCCCACTGGCGCCGAGTTGCTTTCGGCTGGAGGGACCTGACGCGCTTCCGGACGCGCCGGAGCGGTTTGTCCGAGAGGCCGCCCGGTTCGGTGCCATCACTTCGAATGACATGACAGAGCGCGAACAACGCTATTTGGCGGCGCTCTCTGACAGCCACCCCTAGTCCGCGGCGGCCAGCACGTCACGTACCGCGTCGTCGACCGTGGCCAGCAAGTCCGGGTCGATACCGGCGCGTCCGCGAACCAGAACCGAGGCGTTGTTGGCCGGCGGCAGGCCCTCGGCCGGACACAGGCCGTCCGGCAGTTTGCCGATCATCGGCAACAACGCCACTCCGAGCCCCGACCGAACCGCCGCGTACAGGCCGGACAGGTCCCCGCACTCGGCGGCGATCTCGTAGGTGATGCCGTGGTTTTCCAGGATCGCGAAGGCCGGCTCGCGCAAGGTGCACGGCTCGGAGAAGACCACCAATGGTAGGGGGTCGCGCGGAAGCACCGACAGCGTTCGCGCCGAAATCCATTGCAGACCAACAACTCCCGATGCGTTGGCGCGATCCAGGCCCGCGCCGTCGACCATGATCGCCAAGTCGACCAGCCCACGTTCGATCGAGTCGGCGAGCGACACGTTGCGGTCGAGTCGGAAGCGCACCCGCCGGTCGGGAAGCCGGTCTCGCAGGATGCCCGTCAGTCCGGCCAGCATCACGTCCGCGCCGTGCTCGGTGGCGCCGATCGTCAGAAGCCTGGGCTCCGTGGCGCCCAGGTCGTCGAGCGCCCTGTCGTGCGCGGACAAGATCGTCCTGGCGTGCCGCAGGGCCTTCAGTCCGATTTCGGTGAACACGATGCCGCGGCCGGAGCGTTGGATCAGCGGCTCACCGACGACGGCTTCGACTCGGCGCAGATGCTGGCTGACCGCGGACTGGCTCAGGTGCAGCGCGGCGGCGGCGCGGTGAAACCCGCCACAGTCGGCGACCGCGACCAGGCTGCGCAACGGCGCGATGTCCAGCACCTGGGCCATAACCGCACGATAGTCTGATCAGCGAATCTAATCAATCATTGCGCCGGAAGCGCCGATTTCGCTCAGCCGGATTGGAAATCGATAAGGCAACGCGATCAATCGCGATCAGCAATATTCGTTGGACGGTGGGCGGCGGTCTGAGCAAGCATGGGTCGCATGGACTTGCCGCGCATGCCGCTGACCACCGCGTCGGCGGTGACGTTCCTCTACGCACTCGGTTACCCGATCGGGGTGCTGGCGGTGACCGCCATGGCGCCGATGGATGCCCTGGTGCTGCGATTTGCTTTGGCCGCAATCATTTTGACCGTCTGGGCGGCCTTCGCCAAGGCGCCCTGGCCGCGGGGGGCACAGTTCGGCCACGTCGTGGTGGCAGGTCTGCTGATCCAGGCCGTGCAATTCTGCTGCTGCTACGAGGCCTTTCGGCTCGGTTCACCGGCGGTGCTGTGTGCGGTGGTGATCGCGATGAACCCCGTCGCCACGGCCATCCTGGCCGCGGTGTTCCTGAGTGAGCCGCTCGGGCGGCAACGGGTGGCCGCGCTCGCCCTCGGCGTCGTCGCTGTGCTCGCGGCGTGTGCCAGAAGGCTGACCAGCACCCACGGCCTGGACCCCGTGATCGTGTTGCTTGGCGTTGCGCTGCTTGGGCTTTCGGCCGGCGGCGTCTACCAACAGCGGTTTTGCACCGGCGTCGACTTCCGCACGATGAGCGCGATGCAGAATGCGGTCGCGCTGGTTCCCGCGGCGGCGCTTGCGTTGCTGACGCCGTTCACCGTGCATGACATCCGGCAGGCGGCGATCGCGATTGCCGGCATGGTGCTGTTGAACGCGACCCTGGCGGTGAGCCTTTATGTCCGCGCCATCAACGCCCACGGTGCGGCGGCGGTGGCGATGCTGTTCGCCGTAATCCCCGCACTCGCCGGGCTACTCTCCTGGCTCATGCTGGGCCAGCGTCCCGACGTCGGCGTCGGGATCGGCCTGGTTCTGGGCGGACTGGCCTGCTGGCTCAACGGCCGGGGGGCACGCGCGCGCCGTGGGGCCGCGGGACGTGGGCCTGAACAGATCTCGGCGGCCGCGGTTGACCAGCGCATCCAGGTGTCGTGCGGGTCGCCATCGAGTGCGCGGGGGTAGCGCTCGATCGGGTTCGGATCCGGGTGCGGCGCCGCCCCGAAAAACCCGTCGGACGCGCTCTTCCCAACGACTCCGCTGCGGCTACGGTGATGTCTATGACGCCGGCCGGCCGCTCGTCCGCAAGCCCAGTGAAGCGGCGCCCGAGAGACCGCAAAGCGCAGATCGCGAGGGCGGCCGGCGATGCGTTCAGCGAGCTCGGATACCACGCGGTGAGCATGGAAAACATCGCCGCGCGGGTCGGAATCTCGGCGGCGGCGCTGTATCGCCATTCGCAGGGCAAATACGACCTGTTTCGCTCCGCGGTCCTGGCGCTCGGTCAGCTGCTCGTGGACGCCACCGAGTTCGCCGATCAGCTGCCCGCCGACGCCGATCCCCGGGAAACGCTGCGCGCACTAACTGCTGCCCTGATCGACACCACCATCGTCAACCGCACCGCGGGGGGACTCTATCGATGGGAGGGCCGCTATCTGCACGGGGAGGACGAGGAGGTGCTCACCGAGCAGGTCAGGCTGGTCAACCGGCGTCTGCAGCGGCCGTTGATCAGACTTCGGCCCAAACTGCAGTCGCGGCAGCGTTGGGTGCTCTCGGCGGCAATTTTGAGCGTCATCGGCAGCATCACCGATCACCGTTCCCGGCTCAGCAACGACGAGATCCGGGCGACGCTGGCCGACATCGTGGCCGCGATATCAAAGGTGGACGTGCCGGTGCAGCGGCCGAGCGAGTCGGAGCCGGCGCAAGCGGTGACGATGACGAGGGCCGTCGGCAGCTATGAACTGCTGTTGCACGAATCGATTCGATTGTTCAATGACCGTGGCTATCGGGAAACCGGCATGGAGGAGATCGCCGCGGCCGTGGGCATACCGGTGGCCAGCATCTACCAATACTTCCCCAGCAAGGCCGCGATACTGGCGGTCTCCTATCGCCGCGGCGCCGACCAGCTCTCCGGCGACCTGTCCACGATCCTGGCCGCGGGCGGTGATCCGGAGCAGTCGCTGCAGCGGCTGATCGACGCCTTCATCGAGCGGCTGTTCGCCAACCCCGAATTGGCCCGCGTCTACTACACGGAGCGCCACAACGTGCCGGACAACGAAGCGGTGCTCCTCTACAACATTCACCGCTCCACCGTCGAATCCTGGGCGCGGCTGTCGGTGGCGGCCCGGCCCGGGCTGACGCTCGGCCGGGCGCGATACGCCGTACACGCCGCCTTCGCCTTGGCCGTCGACATCGGCCAGCTCGTCATCCCCGGCCCCGGCGAGCCCGCCCGCATGACGCTGCGCCGACTGATGGCGACCACGCTGCTCGGCGAATCCGCCACACCTTCCGGTGGGGCAGCCCAGGGCGGCGCGCGCCGCCGTTGATTCGGGACGCAAGCCCGCGCGCGAATGACGCTGTACTTGTTGACGCGCCGGCGAGCGACGGTGCGCGTTAATCGGCTTCAAAACGCCCTCAGCGCAATAAACTCGTCCCCACCGGGCCGCACGGAATCTCAACAACGCCTATCCAACGGTCCGAATTGCGATTAACATACGGGGAACGTCGGTATGGTACCTAGTCTCCGCGAAAGGCATGCCCCGATGCTTCACAGGGTCCGTCAGCTGCTGGACTACCAGTTGACGATCGCCGAGCTGCTGGGTCTGGCCGTGCTGCTGGGCACGCCGTACCTCATCGTCGGGGTGATCTGGTCATCGACCCACACGAGCCACCTGCGCGACATGCAAGGTATCGATCTGGTGGTCTCGTTTCTCGGCTCGATCGTGTCCTGGCCGGTGCTGATCTTCGCCAACGTGTGCATGACCTAGGGCACGGGATGATCAAACGCGGACCCCTGGCCTTCGCCGCGGCCGTGGTGGCTTTGACGCTCGGGCTTCTCGCGCTGCGGTTCCCGGTATTCATCGACGAATACGATCAATTCGGTTGGCAAGTCAAATGCGGCAGCGGATTCACCACGGATTTGGCCCAGGCCGCGAGCGCTGACAGGGACGAAAGCGGGTCGGCTAACTACGTCGGCCAATGTGACAGCGCGCTGATGATCAGGCGCGTCTGGGCGATTCCGGCGGCGGCGCTCGGCGGCCTCACGCTGGTGGGGCTGGCGGGGGTGGCGCTCGCACACGATCGCCGCAAGCTCCGCGAAGATTACGCGCCTTAAAACTAGTCGTATTGGCGCACAACCGCGTTCATCGCGGCCACGCCTAGCGCGTGCTCTCGTCGGGAAGGTCGCGCCGGGACTGGTGCCGCCCCGGCGCGTCCGGGTCCTCGTTCTGATGCTCCAGCTGCTCCTGCAACTTGCGCTGTTCCTCGGTCGCCTGCCGGGCGTCCTCGGGCGCGGGTGGCGGGTCGAAATTTACCTGCTGGTCCACGTGGATCTCCTCTGACCGTCTGCGATGCTCCAGTCAGGATCTCCCGAATGCCAGGCATCGAAACCTGGCCGGTCGTCCGCGCAGGCTAGCCCAGATGTGCGGACAGCAGCCAGGCTCCGATCGACTTGCGGCCGTTGCCCTCGTCACGAATGTCGGCACCCCCGAAGGCCTGAAAGCCTTCCGCGACGCTGTCGGGCACGTTGGCGTGAATGCGCGCCGGCCGGATCTCGTCGATCACCCAGTACTTGGACACCACGTCCCGCAACTCGTCCTCGGTGACCGCATTGACCGGGCCGTCGGCCGGCATGCCCGCCCGGTCGAACACCAGCACGAAATACGAGGCGCCGGGGGCGGCGGCCCGCACGATCGACTGCTGGTAACCCTCGCGCAATTCGACGGGCATGGAGTGGAACAGCGTGGAGTCGACGATGGTCCCGAAACGGCCGTCGTAGCCGTCGAAGGAGCTGATGTCGGCGACGTCGAAGGTCGCATTGGCAAGGCCGCGCCGGCCGGCCTTCTCGCGCGCCAGCTTGATGGCGGTCGGCGACTGGTCGAGGCCCACCGTGGTGAAGCCACGCTCGGCAAGGAACAGCGACACCGCCGCCTCGCCGCAACCGGCATCGAGTACGTCACCGTGGAACTTCCCGGCTTCGATGAGAGCCGCGATCTCCGGCTGTGGCTCGCCGATGCTCCACGGCGGCCGATTACCCTCGCCCATCTCCGGGGCCTCGCCCTTGTAGGCGGATTCAAACATTTCCTGAGTCGGCTGAGTCATGCCACAGTTATATCAAGTGCGCTGATATATGTCAACGAAATTGATATCTGACGCACGCGCTCACCCCGAGGATGGCCGTGCGGTAGCCGGAGTGTTTGCCGAACGAAGCCAGTTCGCCGTTGGGTACTTCGGGCCCCTTGGGCGCGATCGCCCGCTGTGCGGCGACCGCGGCTGCGGTGGCGCCGTCGGCGGGAAGCCGGATCCCAGCTCTCGCCGTCGGTAGTTAGATCATTTAAGCGGTTCGGCCCCTGTGCGCCCGGGGGCGAAGATGACTATCGCGCACGGACATGTTGAGATCGGGTATGGCCGACGACATCGAACTGAGCCCGCGGGACTGGGTGCGCGAGCAGACCGAGCAGATCCTCAAGCAAGGCACCACCGACGGGGTCGAGATTTTCGATCGGCCCGTCGTCCTGCTGACCGTGACCGGGGCGAAATCCGGGAAGAAGCGGTATGTGCCGCTGATGCGCGTCGAAAACGACGGCCGTTACGCCATTGTCGCGTCGAAGGGTGGCGCACCCGAGCATCCGTTGTGGTACTTCAACCTGCAGGCCAACCCCGAGGTGACGTTGCAGGATGGCGAGAGGGTCGTGACGCTGAGGGCGCGCGAGCTCGAGGGGGCCGAGCGCGAAGACTGGTGGCAGCGCGCGGTCGAAGCGTATCCGCCGTACGCCGAATATCAGACGAAGACAACGAGGCAGATACCGGTCTTCGTCTTGGAGTAAACGGTCCGCCGCCCAGTCACTTTCGCCAACGGCTCGCGTCGCCTGCCATTCTCTTGGCCCGGCGAATTTGCGCCGCAAAAGATTTGCATTCGATATGCGCCCGGCCCGTCGTGTTGCGACCGGCCTGGCCGCCCCATACCTTCGGTACGCATAAGCCATAGCAGGCTAACCAGAACAATGATGTTCCCGGCGAATGTAATCGTCCGTGCTGCAGGGTTTTACATTGCACAATTCGGCGCGTTACGGGCAGGTCCCGAACGTGCCCTCATGCGTAACCCAGGGAGGGCCCATGCAACGCGTCGAGCAGCTGGGGGAACACGATACCGAGACGGACGCCCGCGGCGGCCGGTTTCGCGCGGCCATGCAGTACGACCTTCCGGCGTCATTGGTAGTGTTCCTGGTGGCGCTTCCGCTGTCGTTGGGTATTGCGCTCGCCTCCGACGCCCCGGTGCTCTCCGGCCTGATTGCGGCGATCGTCGGGGGGATCGTCGCGGGCTGTCTCGGTGGGTCACCGTTGCAGGTGAGTGGCCCGGCGGCCGGGCTGACGGTCATTGTTGCTGACCTGGTATCCCAATTTGGCTGGGCCGTAACATGTTTGATCACAGTAATTGCCGGCGCCCTGCAAGTTGTGTTGGGTATCAGCCGGATTGCACGCGCCGCCCTGGCGATCTCGCCGGTCGTTGTGCACGCCATGCTGGCCGGCATCGGCATCACGATCGCCTTGCAGCAGGTGCACGTATTGCTGGGCGGTGAATCGCAGAGCTCGGCCTGGACGAACGTCGTCGGGCTGCCCGCGCAGGTTGTGGGCGCGCACCGGCCCGGGCTCGTGCTGGGCCTGCTTGTCATCGCCATCCTGATCGCTTGGCGCTGGGCGCCGGCTCGGGTGGCCAAGATTCCCGGTCCGTTGGTAGCCATCGTGGGCGTCACGGTCATCTCGGTCGTGTTGCCGTTCAACGTGTCCCGTATCCGATTGGAAGGCTCGGTGCTGGAGGCGCTGCAGCTGCCCCAGCTCCCGCAGGGTAACTGGGGGGCGGTCGTGATTGCGGTTATCACGGTCACGCTGATCACCAGCGTGCAAAGCCTGCTGACGGCGGTCGCGATCGACCGGATGCACACCGGGGCGCGGACCGACTTCAACCGTGAGTTGATCGGACAGGGCGCGGCGAACATGGCGTCGGGCGCGATCGGCGGGCTTCCCATCGCCGGGGTCATCGTGCGCAGCGCGGCCAATGTCAACGCAGGGGCCAAGACCCGGGCATCGACGATCATGCACGGGCTCTGGATCATGGTGTTCGCCGTGCCCTTCGCGGGATTGGTCGAACAGATCCCGACCGCGGCGCTCGCCGGCCTGCTCATCGTCATCGGCATCGAGCTGCTGAAGCCCGCGCACATCGAAACCGCGCTGCGCAACGGCGATCTGGCCGTCTATCTGGTGACCATAGTCTCCGTCGTTTTTCTCAATCTGCTACACGGCGTGCTGATCGGGCTCGCGGTGGCGGTCGCCGTGACCGGGTGGCGGGTAGTTCGGGCCAGGGTGGAAGCGAGGCCCGTGGGCGATGAATGGCATCTAATCATCGAGGGGGCATGCACCTTCCTGGCGCTGCCCCGCCTCACCGGGGTGCTCGCCACGATCCCCGAGCGCACCACGGTCACCGTCCACCTGCTGGCCAATTACCTCGATCACGCTGCGCACCAAGCGATCAGCGACTGGCAGCGCCGGCACTGCGCGACGGGCGGAGACGTAAACGTGCACAACCGGAAGCTGGAACCGTATGGGCGCGAGGGTAAGTCGTCGAAGTCCGAGCGCCGAGCGGCCCATCTCAGCCTGGTCGAAGCGGAGGCCGGCTAGTCCGCCCGGCCAGGCTCATCGATTCAGGTCGGCGGCGATCTGCCCCAGCACGGCGAGGTGGTCGTCGACGGTGGACAGCCCCGCGTTCATCGTGTTGACCGATAGGTGGGTGGCGCCGGCATCTCGCCAGGCCGCTATCTCGCGGGCGGTCCGGACGCGGTCGCCGGTCCAGCTGACCCGGCCCTCCATGCCAAGCCGGTCCGCGTCGCGGCCGGCGGCCGCGGCGGCGCGCCGCACCTGCTCGCGGGCGTGGTCCAAACCGGGGCCGGGGGCGGTCATCGGGAACCAGCCGTCCGCGAGCCGGCCCGCGCGTTGCAGCCCGCGATCGGAGGCCGCGCCGATCCACACGGGAATGGGGCGTTGGACGGGCAACGGGGCGAGCCCCGCCGCGGTC
>NZ_LZJB01000564.1:0-12783 GCF_001666895.1 Mycobacterium sp. E3298 | reverse complement strand
GCTGCGCGCGGGGGCACGTTCGAAGGTCACGTTGACGGCCGCGCCGTCGTCGTCCAAGCCGGTGATGGTGTCGTCGAAAATGTACTCGGACGTCCATTGGCTTGCGCCGTAAAGCAATTCGACCAGGTCGTCGCGCAGCAGCTCGATGTCGGGGCTGTCGATGGGGCCGCCGGTGGGTGTCGCCTCGGTGTCGCGCGACAGCTCGTTGCCGTCGCTGTCGACGACGGAAGCGCCGCGAATTTGCGTCCTCCGCTTCTGAGCGGCGGCCAGCAGCCCCATGCGTTCCAGCACTCCCAGCGCCGGCCCGCGCACGTCGATCGCCTGGCCGCCCGGTCGCGGGCCGGGGTGGCGCTCCACCACGGTGACCGAATAGCCGTGCCGTCCAAGCCAATAAGCCGCCGTCGCACCGGCCACGCTGGCGCCGGAAATCAGAACGTCAGTCACTTAATCCCTGCCAGCCTTTTCGCATCCCGGAAAACGTCGTCGAGCATCGCTGGTGTCAACCTACCGGTAAACATGTTTTGCTGGCTCGGGTGGTAACAGCCGAGTAACCGCACACCGGGCGCGAATTGCGCCACGACCCCGTGGCCGAACCGCGGCTTGCGCATCGCGGACGCGCCCGGCAACCGCAGCGCGATTTGCCACGCGAACCCGCCCAGAGCCACGATCACGCGCACGTGCTCGGACACCAGCCGCCATTCGGCTTCCAGCCAGGGCCAGCAGGTGTCCCGTTCCGCGGGCGTCGGGGCGTTGGCCGGCGGAGCGCACCGCACCGGCGCAGCGATCCGAACCCCGTTGGCCCGCAACCCATCCGCGGCATCCACGCTGGTCGGCTGGTTCACCAGCCCGGCCCGGTGTAGCGCCGCGTACAGCTGATCGCCGGACCGGTCGCCGGTGAACATGCGCCCGGTCCGGTTGGCGCCGTGCGCCGCGGGCGCCAACCCGACGATCAGCAGCCGGGGCCGTTCCGAGCCCCAGCCCGGCACGGGCCGGCCCCAATACGGCTGGTCGGCGAAGGCGCGGCGCTTCAGGGCGGCGACGTCCTCGCGCCAGTCGACCAGCCGGGGGCACGCGCGGCAGACGCTGATCAAGGCGTCGAGTTCGGGGATCGACGGGGCCCGGGGAGCCAGCGCGGCGACCTGCGTGGGGTCGGCGGCCACCGGGGTCTGCGGGGTCGCCGGGTCCCCCGGCCAACCGGTGCCGGGAACCACTGGAGAATCGAACGCCTGGCCGGTACGTGGGTGGACGAGCACATCAACATCCTGCAGTCAGCCGGTGCGCGACCGCCGAACCCCCCGGATATTCGGTGGTCGGGCCGCGGATCAGCGGCTACATTCTCCCCGGGATACCCATGAGCCACACGAGCCGCGGCCCGGCACTTCTGATCATGTCCGCCACGCTGCTGGCGACGACGGGCACCGGCATCTCGATCATCGCGTTCCCCTGGCTGGCGTTGCAGCACCACGACCGCGCCAGGGACGCGTCCGTCGTGGCCGCCGCGATGACCCTGCCGCTGGTGCTTTCCACGCTGGTCGCCGGCACCGCCGTCGACCTGGTGGGCCGCCGCCGCGTGTCGCTGGTCTCCGACTCGCTGTCCTGCGCGGCGGTGGCCGCCGTTCCGCTGACCGCCTTGCTGCTGGGGGCCGACGCGATCAACGTCGCGGAGCTGGCGGTGCTGGGGTTCTGCGCGGCGGCCTTCGACCCGGCCGGGACGACGGCACGCCAGTCGATGCTGCCGGAGGCGGCCGCCCGGGCGGGCTGGTCGTTGGACCGCACCAACAGCATCTACGAGGCCGTGCTCAATCTCGGGTTCATGGTGGGGCCGGGGATCGGCGGCCTGATGATCGCGACGGTTGGCGGCGTCAACACCATGTGGTTCACGGCGGGGTGTTTCGGGTTGTCGCTCTTGGCGATTGGCGCGCTGCGGCTCGAGGGCGCCGGAAAGCCGCACCACGCGACCCGCCCGGACGGCCTGGTGTCCGGGATCGCTGAGGGTCTGCGGTTCGTGTGGAGGCTGCGGGTGCTGCGGACGCTCGGTCTGATCGACCTGGCCGTGACCGCGCTCTACCTGCCGATGGAAAGCGTGCTGTTCCCAAAGTATTTCGCCGACCGGCACCAGCCCGCGCAGCTGGGTTGGGCGTTGATGGCGCTCGCGATCGGCGGCGTGGCGGGCGCGCTCGGCTACGCGGCGCTGTCGAGATACACCCGCCGGCGTACGGCGGTGCTGACGGCGACCCTCACCTTCGGCGCCGCGACGGTCGGCATCGCCTTCCTGCCGCCGCTGCCGGTGATCCTGGTGCTCTGCGGGGTGACCGGCCTGGTGTACGGGCCGATCCAGCCCATCTACAACTACGTCATGCAGACCCGGGCACCGCATCACCTGCGCGGCCGCGTGGTCGGGGTGATGGCGGGGCTGACCTACGCGGCCGGGCCGTTGGGCCTGCTGGTGGCCGGCCCGCTCACCGACGCCGCCGGGCTGCAGGTCACGTTCCTGGCGCTGGCGGTACCGATCCTGGCGATCGGGCTGGTGGCCTCGAGGCTGCCGTCGCTGCGGGACCTGGACCGCGCGCCGGAGTTGGAGGCGAGTCCGCCGTCGCCGCCGTGATTCACTCGCCGAGGATCTTGCGCTTCTGCTGCTCGAATTCCTCGTCGGTGAGCAGGCCGCGCTCCTTCAGCGCGGCCAGCCGCTCGAGCCGCTCGATCGGGTCTTGCCGGGCTTGCGCCGCGGGCGCCGGCATCGCCGCGCCGAACGCCTGCTGCTGCATCTCGGCTCCGCGGCGCATCATCTCCTCCCGGAAGGCGGTCGGATCCGAGATGGCGCGCCGGATGACATCGGTCATCGGCATTCCCATCACCTGGGCGCCCGCCAGGTCGGGGCGGGCGGCGGTCACGGCGTCGATGGCCGCGTCGGCGGTGGCGGCCGGCCGGTGGTCGAGCTGCACGCGGCTGTGGTCCTTCGGGTCATAGAGCACCGCCAGCCTCAGGCCCGGCCGCGGCGGGCTCAGCTGGGGTAGCAGTGCGGTGACGCTGGCGTCGAACGGCGCTTCGCCCTCGGGCGTGACCCGCAGCAGCAGCTTCCAGCGAACCTCGGTGTTGTTGACCAGGTTCGGGTTGCCGACCGTGACCGAGATCGCCGACTGCTCGGCGGCCAGGACGTCCGCGAACGCGCGGGTGCCGACTTTGCTGAGATCTCTGCGTCCGAACACTTGGACCCGACCTTTCACAAGAATCGCTCCACTGTACAGCGCGGATGGGACCGTAGGATCGGGTCGTGAGTGCTGACCTCCTGGCCGAGCTGATCGCCGGCCTGCCCGACGGCATGGTCGTCACCGACCCGACCGTCACCGAGGGCTACCGGCAGGACCGCGCGTTCGACCCGTCGGCCGGCAAACCGTTGGCCGTGGTTCGCCCACGCCGCACCGAGGACGTGCAGACCGTGTTGCGCTGGGCGTGCGGGCACGGGATCCCGGTGGTGACCCGCGGGGCCGGCAGCGGCCTGTCCGGCGGGGCGACGGCGCTGGACAACGGCATCGTGCTGTCGACGGAGAAGATGCGCGACATCACCGTCGACCCGGTGACCCGCACCGCGGTATGTCAGCCCGGCCTGTTCAACGCCGAGGTCAAGAAGGCCGCCGCCGAGCACGGCCTGTGGTACCCGCCCGATCCGTCGTCGTTCGAGATCTGCAGCATCGGCGGCAACATCGCCACCAACGCCGGTGGGCTGTGTTGCGTCAAGTACGGCGTCACCACCGACTATGTGCTGGGCATGCAGGTGGTGCTGGCCGACGGCACGGCGGTGCGGCTCGGTGGCCCGCGACTCAAGGACGTCGCGGGGCTCTCGCTGACGAAACTCTTCGTCGGCAGCGAGGGCACCCTGGGCGTCGTCACCGAGGTCACGCTGCGGTTGGTGCCCAAGCAGAACGCGTCCAGCATCGTGGTGGCCTCTTTCGCGACGGTCGAGGCGGCCGTCGAGGCGGTTCTGGGCGTCACCGCGCGGCTGCGCCCCTCGATGCTGGAGTTCATGGATTCGGTGGCGATCAACGCCGTCGAGGACACCCTGCGCATGGACCTGGATCGCGGCGCGGCCGCCATGCTGGTGGCCGGCTCCGACGAGCGGGGGCGCGCGGGCAGCGAGGACGCCTCGGTGATGGCCGCGGTGTTCGCGGAATGCGGTGCGGCGGAGGTGTTTTCGACCGACGATCCCGACGAGGGCGAGGCGTTCGTCGCCGCCCGCCGGTTCTGCATTCCCGCGGTGGAAGCGAAGGGATCGCTACTGCTCGAGGATGTCGGGGTGCCCCTGCCGGCGTTGGGCCGGTTGGTCACCGGCATCGCGGACATCGCGGCCGAGCGCGACCTGACGATCTCGGTCATCGCCCACGCCGGCGACGGCAACACCCACCCGCTGATCGTGTACGACCCCGCGGATGCCGCGATGACTGAGCGCGCCAATCTCGCGTTCGGCGAGATCATGGACCTCGCCGTCGGGCTCGGCGGCACGATCACCGGCGAGCACGGCGTCGGCCGGTTGAAGCGGCCGTGGCTGGCCGGCTACCTCGGGCCCGAGGTGATGGACCTCAACCGGCGCATCAAGCAGGCCCTGGACCCCCAGGGCATCCTCAACCCCGGCGCGGGCATCTAGTTTCTCCGCTCATCGCCCGGCGCGCGGGGCGCTCGGCGTCCACCGCCCCGCTGGCCGGGGGTGGTTGACATCGCCGTGCAATTGTCGTACGAATGAGACATGGCTGCGGTTATGTCTCACCACGCGCCGGTCACGTTCGAGCTGGCCACCGCGGACACCTGGCCGGAGCCCTGGCCGATGTACCGGGCGCTGCGCGACCACGATCCGGTGCACCATGTCGCCCCGGCCAAACGGCCCGAGCACGACTATTACGTGCTGTCCCGGCACGCGGATGTGTGGGCCGCCGCGCGTGATCACGAGACCTTCTCCTCCGCGCAAGGGTTGACGGTCAACTACGGCGATCTGGAAATGATCGGGCTGCAGGACAATCCACCGTTCGTGATGCAGGATCCGCCGGTGCACACGGAGTTTCGCAAGCTGGTGTCGCGTGGGTTTACGCCGCGACAGGTCGAGGCCGTTGAACCGAAGGTCCGCGAGTTCGTGGTGGAGCGCATCGAGGGGTTGCGCGCCGCCGGGGGTGGCGACATCGTCACCGAGCTGTTCAAGCCGCTGCCCTCGATGGTGGTCGCCCACTACCTCGGTGTGCCCGAAGCGGATCGGGCGCAATTCGACTGGTGGACGGACGTGATCGTCGCGGCCAACACCGCCGAAGGCGGCGTGGCAGGGGCGCTGGATACGGTCGGCGATGCGGTCGGGTCGATGATGGCCTACTTCACTCACCTGATCGAGCGCCGTCGCGGCGAGCCCGGGGACGACACCATCTCGCACCTGGTGGCGGCCGGGGTGGGCGCCGACGGCGACATCGCCGGCACGCTGTCGGTGCTGGCGTTCACGTTCACCATGGTGACCGGGGGCAACGACACCACCACCGGAATGCTGGGCGGCTCAATGCCTTTGCTGCATCAGCGGCCCGACCAGCGACGGCTTCTCGTCGAGGATCTGGGCCTGATCCCCGACGCGGTGGAAGAACTGCTGCGGCTGACCTCGCCGGTGCAGGGGCTGGCCCGCACCACCACCCACGACGTGACGATCGGCGACACCACCATCCCCGCAGGCCGCAAGGTGTTGCTGTTGTATGGGTCGGCCAACCGGGACGAGCGTCAATACGGTCCGGACGCGGGCGAGCTCGACGTGACCCGCCGCCCGCGCAACATCCTGACCTTCAGCCACGGCGCGCACCACTGCCTGGGCGCGGCGGCGGCCCGGATGCAATCGCGGGTGGCCCTGACCGAATTGCTCACCCGCTGCCCGGATTTCGAGGTGGACGAGTCCGCGATCGTCTGGTCGGGCGGCAGTTACGTGCGGCGTCCGCTGTCCGTGCCGATTCGGGTGAAGTCCTGATGCCGAACGACTGGCTCGGCGCGCATCGCAGCGAGGCCGCCGCGGACCGGATCCTCGACGCGGCGGAGCGGCTCTACACCGAACGCGACCAGGCTTCGATCGGCATGAACGAGATCGCCAGGGCCGCGGGGTGTTCCCGTGCCACGCTGTACCGGTACTTCGAGAACCGGGAGGCGCTGCGCACCGCATACGTGCACCGCGAGACACGCCGGCTGAGCCGCGAGATCAAGGAGCAGATCGGCGGCATCGAGGACCCCCGGGAGCGGCTGGTCGCGAGCATCACCGCCACGCTGCGGATGGTTCGCGGCAGCCGCGCGCTGGCGTCGTGGTTCGCCGTCAGCCGGCCACCGATCGGCGCCGAGGTCGCCGCGCAGTCCGAGGTGATCACCGCGCTGGCCGCCGCGTTCGTCGGCTCGCTCGGCCCCGAGGACCCCGCCATCGTGGAGCGCCGGGCGCGCTGGGTGGTGCGGGTGATCGCGTCGCTGCTGCAGTTCCCGGGTCGAGACGACGCCGACGAGAAGGCGATGATCGAGGAGTTCCTCGTCCCGATCGTCACGCCGGTCTCCGCCCGGGGATAGGCGCACCCCAAAGTCGTCACGCCCGCCGCTCCGGTCCCCGGCCGGAAGGAATGCCCGACTGCCCGCCTCATAGCGACAAGCCGGCATAGCCGCGCCGCGTCAGCTCAGGTCCGCACGCGGGTGAACCGATGCAACAGCCAGGCCAACGGAATCGTCACCACCATCGTCGCGAGGAACAGGTTCAGCATCGAGCCGGTGTAGACGTGGGCGCGAACGATGTAGACCATCGCGAATTCCATGGTGATCAGGTGGATCAGGAAGATCTCGTAGGAGATCTCCCCCAGCCACACCATCGGCCGCGTCGCCAGCAGGCGCCAGTACCAACCCCGATCCCCCAGGGCCAGCGGCGCCACCGCGAGGGCGGCGATCACGGCGTAGAAACAGGTCTTGAACAGGGCCTCGCTCAGGGTGGCCGGCGACGTGGTGGGCGCGCCGGCGATGGGAGTGGAGACGATGAAATAGCAGACGACGGCCAGCGGGATGGCCACAAACGCGTACCCCCGCACCCCCATCGCCTGCAGGACGGCCAACAGCATTCCGGCGAGAAACCAGGCCAGATAGGTCGGCAGCCAGAGCCGCGCGCCGTCGGGAAACCAGTGATCGGTGTGCACGAGCACGAGCCAGGCGGGGCTGATCAACGTCAGCCCGATCAGCGCCGCCAGCAGCAGTCTCGGCTGCCAGCGCCGGCGGCAGACGAGCACCAACAGCACGTAGGCCAGCAGCGGGAGCAGCACATAGAAGGACGCTTCCACCGCGAGGCTCCACATCTGGGTCAGCCCCTGGTGCAGGTACTTGCCCAGGTAGCCGTTGCAGTAGATCTGCGTCAGCGTCAGGTTGCGCGCCAGCCCGAGCCACGTGTGCCCGGGGTTGGGTCCCGCCTCGCGGAAGTGATACAGCACGTAGGCGAACAGCACGGTGACGACGTAGGCGGGCATGATGCGCCGGACCCGGTGCCACGCATAGCGACTCAGCGACGGGGGCGGCCCGCCGGTGGCGGCGGATTTCAACCACGGGCGGAACAGCAGAAACCCGGACAGCACGAAGAAGATCGGCACGCCGATCTCCAGCCGGGAGCCGACCAGGCCCCAATAACCGTGGGTGTACTTGCCGGTGGTGTAGGCCGCGTGGGTGCCGACGACGAGCAGGGCCGCCACGGCCCGGATTCCGGTCAGCGACGCCACCCGGTCGACGTGGGCGGTCTGTTCGAGTCCGCCCTGGGCGTCCTGTTCTTCCGACAGGGTCATCCCGGGTATTTCCTGCGGGGCTTCTGTCCGTCACGGCCGCGGGGCTTGGTCGCCGACCGGTCCGGTTGAAGGTTGATCAGCACCCCCGAAATGCGCGTGTGCTCAAGTTTTTTCAGCGTCGACTTGGGCAGCTTGGCCGGCAGCTCCACCAAGGAGAAGTCCGGGCCGATGGCGATGTGGCCGAAATCGCTGCGATGCAGGCCGCCTTCGTTGGCGATGGCGCCGACGATCGCGCCAGGGCCGATCTTGTGCCGCTTGCCCACCGCGATCCGATAGGTGGCGAACGACCGGTCCTGCCTGGGCCTTTCGGGACGCTCGCGGCGTTCGGTGTGCCGCTCGCGCCGCTCGCGTGGCGGCTCGGGCGCCATCAGGAACTCCTCGCCGTCGCGGGCCTGCAGCGCCAGCGCCGCCGCTATGTCGGCCAGCGGGACGTCGTGCTCGCGTTCGTAGTCCTCGACCAGCTTGCGGAAGAGGTCGATGCCAGGACGGCCCAGCGCGTCGGTGATGGAGTCGGCGAACTTCGCCACCCGCTGGGCGTTGACGTCCTCGACGGTGGGCAGCTCCGACTCGGTAAGCGTTTGCCGCGTTGCCTTTTCGATTGCCTTGAGCAGGTGGCGCTCCCGCGGCGATACGAAGAGCAGTGCGGTTCCCGACCGCCCGGCCCGGCCGGTGCGGCCGATGCGATGCACGTAGGACTCGGTGTCGTGCGGGATGTCGTAGTTGAGCACGTGCGAGATGCGCTCCACGTCGAGCCCGCGGGCGGCCACGTCGGTGGCGACCAGGATGTCGATGCCGCCGTCCTTCAGCGCGGCGACAGTCCGCTCCCGCTGGCCCTGTGGGATGTCGCCGTTGATGGCGGCCGCGGAAAACCCTCGGGCCCTAAGCTTTTCCGCGACTTCCTCGGTGGCCTGCTTGGTGCGAACGAAGACGATCATCGCCTCGAACGGCTCTACTTCCAGCACCCGGGTCAGCGCGTCCATCTTGCGCGGACCCGCGACCTGGATGTAGCGCTGCGAAATGTTCTCCGCGGTAGCGGTTTTGGCCTTGGTGGTGACCTCGAGCGGATCGTGCAGGTACTTGGTGGTGAGCTTGCGGATCGCCGGTGGCATGGTCGCGGAGAACAGGGCGACCTGTTTGTACTCCGGGGTTTCGGAGAGGATCCGTTCGACGTCTTCGGCGAAGCCCATGGTGAGCATCTCGTCGGCCTCGTCGAGCACCAGGTAGTCGACCCGCGACAGGTCCAGTGTCCCCCGCTCGAGGTGGTCGATGACCCGGCCGGGGGTGCCGACGACCACCTGGGCGCCGCGCCGCAGCCCGGCGAGCTGCACGGTGTAGGAGGAGCCGCCGTAGATCGGCAGCACGTTGATCTTCGGCAGATGGGCCCCGTAGCGGCTGAACGCCTCGGCCACCTGCAGCGCCAGCTCCCGCGTCGGCGCCAGCACCAGTGCCTGCGTCGCGGTGCTGGTGACGTCGATCCTGGACAGGATCGGGATGGCGAACGCCGCCGTCTTGCCGGTGCCGGTCTGCGCCAGCCCGACGACGTCCGAGCCCGCCATCAGCGCCGGGATCGTCGCGGCCTGAATGCCGGTGGGTGACTCGTAGCCGACGTCGGCGATCGCCCGCAAGACGGAGGGATGGATCTGCAGGTCGGCAAACGTAGTCGAGGCAGCCTCAGGCGAGCCGTCCGGGTGGGTCATCGTCCATGGAGTCTAGTGGCCGTGGCCAGATCGTCAGACTTCAGCGCTGCGGTCCCGTGATCATGAGCACAGCCGCGCTGGGCCCGGCCACGCCTGTCACACCCGAACGCGCGATGACGGTACGGTGCCCGATGTGTGGTCGCTACCCCGCCGTACCGAGCCACTGACCGGCTCGGCCGCTGTCGCGTTGATCGCCATCACCTTGACCGGCTGTGGTTCGGGAGACTCCACGGTCGCCAAGACGCCGCAGGCCGCGACGACGACCGAGACCCCGTCCATCACGGCCCCGGCCCAGCCGTCCGGCGCCGCCGCGCCGCCCGGCGGCAGCGCCCCGCCCGCCGACCCGTGCGCGGTCAACCTCGCCTCACCCACCATCGCCAAGGTGGTCTCCGAGCTGCCGCGCGACCCGCGCAGCCAGCAACCCTGGAACCCGGAGCCACTGGCCGGCAACTACAACCAGTGCGCCCAGCTGTCGGCGGTGATCATCAAGGCCAACACCAACGCCGTCAATCCCACCACCCGGGCGGTCCTGTTCCATCTCGGGCAATTCATCCCGCAAGGGGTGCCCGACACCTACGGGTTCAACGGCGTCGACCCGGCGCAGACCACCGGCGACACGGTCGCGCTGACCTACCCCAGCGGCATCAACGGCTTGAACACCGATGTGCGGTTCCACTGGAACGGCAACGGAGTGGAGCTGATCGGCAACGCCCCGGGGCACTAGGCGGAGCCGCCTTTTAGTCGGTCCCCTCACCTACAGTTGCTGCTGTGTTCGTCACCGGCGACACCATCGTCTACAGCGCCTCGGACCTCGCGGCCGCCGCCCGCTGCGAGTACGCGTTGTTGCGGGATTTCGACGCGCGGCTCGGCTGGGCGCCGGCCGCCACCGTCGAGGACGACCTCCTCGCCCGGACCGCCACCCTCGGGACGGAACACGAGCGGCGCGAACTGGACCGGCTGCGCGACGAGTTCGGCGATGGCGTCGCGGTCATCGGCCGCCCGGCCTACACGCCCGCGGGCCTCGCGGCGGCGGCCGAGGCGACGCGACGCGCAGTCGCCGGCGGCGCGCCCGCGGTCTATCAGGCCGCCATGTTCGACGGCCGCTTCGTCGGATTCGCCGACTTTCTGGTGCGAGAAGGGGAGCAGTACCGGGTCATCGACACCAAGCTGGCCCGCTCGGCGAAGGTCACCGCGCTGTTGCAACTCGCCGCCTACGCCGACGCGCTGGCCGCCTCGGGCGTCGCGGTGGCGCCCGAGGCGGAACTGCACCTGGGCGACGGGACGGTGGCGCGCTACCGGGTCCATGACTTGATGCCCGTTTACCGTTCGCAGCGCGCACGATTGCAGCTGGTCCTCGACGAGCACCACGCGGGTGGAGCCGCGGTCCGGTGGGACGACGAGGGCGTGGGCGCGTGTTTGCGTTGCCCGTTGTGCACGGAGCAGTTGCGTGCCACCGACGACCTGCTGCTGGTCGCCGGCATGCGAGTGACCCAGCGGGACAAGCTGATCGACGCCGGCGTCACCACGGTGTCCGAGCTGGCCCAGCACTTTGGTCCCGTGCCGGAGCTGGCGCCGGGCGCGGTCGGCAAGCTGACCGCCCAGGCGAGACTCCAAGTCCGCCAACGCGAGACCGGCACGCCGCAGTTCGAGATCGTCGACCCCCAGCCGCTGACGCTGCTGCCCGAACCGGATCCGGGCGACCTGTTCTTCGACTTCGAGGGCGACCCGCTGTGGACCGTCGACGGCAAGGAGTGGGGCCTGGAATACCTGTTCGGCGTCCTGGAGGCCGGGCCCGCCGGCGCGTTTCGGCCGTTGTGGGCGCACAACCGGGCGGAGGAACGCAAGGCCCTGACCGACTTCCTGGCGATGGTGGCCAAACGCCGCAAACGCAGGCCCAACATGCACATCTACCACTACGCCCCGTATGAGAAGACCGCGTTGCTGCGGCTCGCCGGCCGCTACGGCGTCGGCGAGGACCAAGTTGACGAGCTACTGCGCAGCGGAACGCTGGTCGACCTCTACCCCCTGGTGCGCAAGAGCATTCGAGTGGGCGCGGAGTCATTCAGCCTCAAGGCGCTGGAGCCGCTCTACATGGGGGCGCAGCTGCGCGCCGGTGACGTCACCACGGCCGCAGGCTCGATCACCTCCTACGCCCGGTACTGCGAACTGCGGGCCGACGGACGCGGCGACGACGCCGCCTCGGTGCTCAAGGAGATCGAGGACTACAACCTCTACGACTGCCGCTCCACCCAGGAACTGCGCAACTGGTTGATGCTGCGCGCCTACGAATCCGGCGTCGTGCCGATCGGCGCCCAGCCCGTCCGTGGCGGCAACACCGTCGAGGACCGCGACGCGCTGGCGGTGACGCTCGCGACATTCACCGGCGACGCCACAGCGGGTGAGCGCACCCCCGAGCAGACCGCGGTGGCGCTGCTGGCCGCGGCGCGCGGCTACCACCGGCGCGAGGACAAGCCGTTCTGGTGGGCCCACTTCGACCGATTGAACTTCCCCGTGGAGGAATGGGCGGATAACACCGACGTCTTCGTCGCGGAACACGCGTCGGTGAACGTGGACTGGAACACGCCACCCCGCGCGCGCAAGCCGCAGCGGCGGGTGCGACTGCGCGGCGAGTTGGCCCGCGGCGAGCTGCCGACCGACGTCTTTGCCCTCTACGACCCGCCGGCTCCATCGGGGATGTCCGACGATCCCGACCGGCGGGCGGCCGGGCGCGCCACGGTGATAGCCGCCGACGATCCGGCGCTGCCCACCGAAGTCACCATCGTCGAACGAGTGGGCAACGACGGCAAGCCCTTTCATCAACTCCCGTTCGCGTTGACCCCCGGCCCTCCGATTCCGACGACCGCGCTTCGGGAGTCCATCGAGTCCACGGCCGCCGCGGTGGCGGCCGGCCTGCCAGGGCTACCCCGCAGCGCGGTCGTCGACATCCTGCTGCGCCGCGCGCCCCGCACGCGTAGCGGCTCCGCGCTGCCCCGCGGCGCCGACATCCCGGACATCGCAGCCGACATCACCGCCGCGCTGATGGACCTGGATTCGTCGTACCTGGCGGTGCACGGGCCGCCCGGCACCGGCAAGACGCACACCGCCGCGCGCGTGATCCAGCGCCTGGCCACCGACCATGGCTGGCGGATCGGCGTCGTCGCGCAATCGCATGCCACGGTGGAGAACGTGCTGGACTGTGTCATCGACGCCGGGCTGGACGCGCAGCGGGTCGCCAAGAAGCGCAACGACCACGGCGCCCCGCGCTGGCAGGAGATCGACAGCAG
>NZ_LZJB01000563.1:0-17848 GCF_001666895.1 Mycobacterium sp. E3298 | reverse complement strand
GTGCGCGGCCGCGGCGTTGATGCGCACCTGCGGCTCGGTGACCAGGGCGGTCTGCAGCGGCATGCCGAGCGGGTCGGGCTTCTCCGGGCGGTCCCATTCGTCGGTCCAGGCCGTGCGCAGCATCCGCGCCGGCTTGCCCGTCATCGATCGCGACCGCACCGTGTCCGACGAGGTGGCGGCCAGGAACTTGTCCCTGACCACCGGCGGCGTCTCGGCCTCTTCGGTGGTCAGCCACACCGACCCGCACCAGACGCCCTCGGCGCCGAGGGCCAGGGCCGCCGCGATCTGGCGGCCGCGGGCGATGCCGCCCGCGGCGAGAACGGGGACCGGCGCCACCGCGTCGACGACCTCGGGCACCAGGACCATGGTGGCCACCTCGCCGGTGTGTCCCCCCGCCTCGGTGCCCTGCGCGACGATCAGGTCGACACCGGCGGCCGCGTGCCGTTGGGCGTGGCGGGTGGTGCCGGCCAGCGCGGCCACCAGCACGTCGCGGTCGTGGGCGCGTTCGACCAGGTCCGCGGGGGGCGGGCCGAGCGCGCTGGCGATCAGCCGGATGCGGTGGCCGAACGCAACTTCCAGCAGCGGCTCGTAGCCCTTCGGCGAAATGTTGAGGCCGCCCGCGGAGCCGCGCGGCTCCTGGGGCGGCGCGGTGACCCCGTAGCGGGCCAGGATGTCGTCGACGAACGCGCGGTGCTCCTCGGGCAGCCGCGCCCGCACCTGTGCGGCGTCGATGCCGCCCTCGTCCGCGCCGACGTACTTGGGCGGCAGCAGCAGGTCCACCCCGAAGGGCTTGCCGCCGGTCTGCTCGGAGATCCACGTCAGTTCGTTCTCCAGCCGCTGGGGGCTGTGCGCCACCGCGCCGAGGACGCCGAACCCGCCCGCATTGGTCACCGCGGCCACCACATCGCGGCAGTGGCTGAACGCGCAGATGGGAAACTCGACGCCGAGCATTTCGGCGACTCTGGTACGCATTGCCCGACGCTAAAGAGCCACCGATCGATATGTCAATCGACGACGGCCTCCGCGGGCGACCGGCCGTCCGGCGGCCAGCTGGACACGCCCTCTTCGAGCGGGACCTGCAGGCTCTGCAGGATCGACGAAACCATCCGCCACGCGCCGATCGCGGTGACGAGCTCGATGAGAACCGTTGTGTCGCCTTGCAATTCACGCTCGCAGGCCGCCCAGCTCCCGGCGCTCACCGCCCCGTCGCGCACCACGTCGTCGGTGGCGGCCAGCACGGCCCGTTCGGGGGGTCCGAACCCGTCGTGCGCCCGCCAGTCGCGCACGCCGATGAGGTCGTCGGGGGCCACGCCGAGCCCGGACGCGACCCGCCAGTGCTGGGTCCACTCGTAGTCGCACGCGGTGAGCCAGCCGATCCGCATGATCACCAACTCGCGCAGCCGCGGGTCGAGCGCGCCGTGCCAGAGCATGGTGGCGAGCAGGTCGTTGATCGCGCGCGCCAGCGGCGGGTGATTCAGCAGCACCTGGAAGATGCTCAGTTCGGCCATGTAGTTGGGCACGGCCGCTTCGTCGGCGGCGGCCGTGGCTTCGTCGAGCGGCAGTTTGGGCACGCGAGCTGTTGTCATGGTGAACACTTTCGTGTGCTGGCGGGACACCGTCACGATCACCGGCCATGGTAGTCAGGCTTTGCCCCGACGTGGCCCGAATGCCGGGCATTGCGCTCGCCCGCGCGAAACCCCTTGCCGCTCTGACGTTTACAGTAGGCCGAGCAGTTGCAGGTCGGTCACGTACTTGACGATCACCGGCGCGGACACGTGCGGGATGTCCGGTTCGTCGCCGTCCCCGCCGATCTTGGCTTCCCGCACCGCGGCGCGGAACCGGTCGGTGGGGGCGAGTGAACCGCGGCCCGGCTCCCCGGGCTCGACCTGCTGCGCCCCCGGCAATTGCAGCAGCGCCAGCACCGAGTGATGGCGTTGCCGCTCCGGCAACTCGCTCAGCGCGGCCTCGAACCGTCGCAGCCACTCCCCGAAGTCGTCGATGCGCTCGATCGGGTGGCCGGCCTCGATCAGCCAGTCGACGTACTCGTCGATCCCGATGCCGTCGTCGTGCGGGTTCATCACGTGATACGTCTCGAACCCGTCGACCGTCCGGCCACCGAGCGCAGTGATCGCCTCGGCGACGAATTCCACCGGCAGCGCGTCGAAGTGCGAACGGCGCCGGTTGCCGTCACCGTCCAAGCGATAGAACGAGCGCGGCGCGATGCCGGTGGCCGCGATGCTCAGCACCATCCGGGTGAACATGTCCGACAGGTTGAGTTGGCCGGCGTAGCTGGTGTCGGCCAGGATCATGTCGCAGCGGAAAACCGAGACGGGCAGCCCGCACAGGTCGTTGGCCTCGCGCAGCAGCACCTCGCCGGCCCACTTGCTGTTCCCGTAGCCGTTGGCGTAGCCGCCGTCGATCTTGCGGATCGGGCTGATGACGCGGATGTCGGCGTCTTCGGTGAAGGCCGCCGGCTCCACCCCGTCCCCGACGTTTGCCGTCGAGACGTAGGAGTACGGCTTGAGCTTGCCGGTGAGGGCCAGCCGGATCAGCTCGGCGGTGCCGACGACGTTGGGGCCGAACAGCTCGCTGTAGGGCAGCGCGCCGTTGACCAGGGCGGCCGAGTCGACGATCAGGTCGACGGTGTCGGCCAGCCGCCGCCAGATGTGTTCGTCGAGACCAAGATTCGTCGCACCCTTGTCACCGGCCACCACCTCGAGGCGGTCGGCCGCCAATCGGTGGAAGTGGCTCAGCAGCTTCGGGGCACCGCTGTCGAACGTCTTCTCCAGCCGCAGGCGCGCCTCCTCGTCGGAGCCGGCCCGCACCAGGCAGATCAGCTTGCCGTCCACCGGCTCGAGCTGCTCGAGCCATTGCAGCGCCAGATAGCGCCCCAAGAACCCCGTCGCCCCGGTCAGCAGGACCGTCCGCACCTCCGAGCTCGGGCCCGGCAGTGCGGGCGCGGCGCTCAGCGTCGCGGCGTCGATGAACCTGTCCAGCGTGAGATCGCTGGCGTACACCTCGGTGGCGTCGCGACCGTGCACCGAGGCGAAGCCCGGGCCGTAATGGTCGGCGTGCCGGTCCAATTGCTGACTCAGGTTCCGCACCGACGGCGCGTCGAAGACGGCGCGCACCGGCAGATGGACACCCAGGGTGGTCTGGATGGCGGCGACCAGGCGCATGGCCGACAACGAGTCACCGCCGAGGTCGAAGAAGGATTCCTCGACCCCTACCCGCTCTGTCCCGAGGACTTGGGCGTAGATGTCGGCCAGCGTCTCCTCGACCGGGGTGGCGGGAGGGCGGTAGCGATCACCGTCGCCGTAGTTCGGCGCCGGCAGCGCACGCGCGTCGAGTTTGCCGTTCACCGTCAGCGGCAGCGTGTCCAGCACCACCACCGCCGCCGGGACCATGTAGGCGGGCAGCCGGTCGGCGAGCGCCGCGCGCAGCGTGGCCGGGTCGGCGGCGCCGGTGACGTAGCCCACCAGCCGCTTGTCCCCCGGGCGGTCCTCCCGGGCGATCACGGCCGCCTGCTCCACCCCGTCCGATGCGGCCAGGGCCGCCCGCACCTCGCCGAGTTCGACGCGGTGCCCGCGGATCTTGACCTGTTCGTCCGCGCGGCCCAGGTACCGCAGCTGCCCGTCCGGGCCCCAGCACACCAGATCCCCGGTGCGATACATCCGGGTGCCGGGCGCCCCGAACGGGCACGCCACGAATCGTGACGCGGTCAGACCCGCCCGCCGCACGTATCCGTACGTCAGTCCGGCGCCGGCGACGTACAGCTCGCCGACGACGCCGGTGGGCGCTTCGCGCAACCGCCCGTCGAGCACGAACAGCGCCGCCCCCGGCACCGGTGAGCCGATCGGCGGGGTTCCCGACTCGGGCGCCAGCGGCGCGCTGATCGACACGCACATCGTGGTCTCGGTCGGGCCGTAGACGTTGAGCATCGTCCGTCCCGGCGCCCACCGATCCACCACCTCTTCCGGGCACGCCTCACCGGCCACCACCAGGGCGGCCGAGTCCAGGCCGTCGAGCGGGAGCATCCCCGCCTCCGACGGCGTCTGGGTGAGCACGCCGACCCGCTCGGCACTCAGCAGCGCGTGCAGGTCTTTCGGGGACCGGGCGGTGACATCGGGCACCACCAGCACCCGGCCGCCGTGCAGCAGCGCACCGAAGATCTCCCACACCGACACGTCGAAGACCAGCGAATGGCTCTGCGCCCACACCGCGGCCACCGGCAGGGGCGCGTCGAGGGGGGCGAACAGCTGCGTGACGTTGCGGTGGGCGACGGCCACGCCCTTGGGGGTTCCGGTGGTTCCGGACGTGTAGATGATGTAGGCGATGTCGTCGGCCGTCGGCGCCGCGGGCAACGCGCCACTGGGCTGGGCGTCCAGAGCGGCGTCGTGGACGTCGACGACCGCGAATTCGAACCCGTCTAGCCGCGACCGGAGGTCGGCTGTCGTCAGCGTGGCGGCCGGAGCGGCGTCGGTGAGGATGAACTCGATCCGCGCCGCCGGCAGCCCCGGATCGATCGGCAGGTAGGCCGCCCCGGTCTTGAGCACCGCGAGGATCGCCACGATCGCGTCCGCCGAGCGGTTCATCAGCAGGCCGACGCAGTCGCCCGCACCGACGCCGCGGCCGACGAGCAAGTGCGCCAACCGGTTTGCGGCCCGGTCCAGTTGCCGGTAGGTCATCGAGCGGTCCCCGCAGCTGACGGCCGCGGCGCCCGGGTCGCGGGCGAGCTGCACGGCGAACACCTCCAGGATCGACGGCCGGGTCGGCGGCCGGTGCGACACCGCGCGGTTACCCCATGCGTCGAGCCGGGCACGCTCGTCGGCACCGAGCATGTCGATCGACGACAACGGACGGCCGGGCTCGGCGGTCGCGGCCACCAACACCTGGTAGAGGCGCTTGATCAGCGCTTCGATCGTGTCGGCGTCGAACACGTCGGTGCGGAACTCGACCTGCCCGCCGATTCCCCCGGGTTCGCCGGTGTCGTCCCAGTGCTCGGCCAGCGAGAAGGTCATATCCATGCGTGCGGTGTGGGTGTCCACGGGCAACGGGGCGACCCGCAGATCGCCAAGGCTCAGTTCGGCGGGGTCGTTGTTCTGCCATGCCAACATCACCTGCACCAGCGGGTGATGGCTCAGGCTGCGGGCCGGGCGAAGCCGCTCCACCAGCACCTCGAAGGGCACGTCCTGGTGCTCGTAGGCTTCCAGGCTGCGCTGCCGCACCTGGGACAACAGCTCGGCCACCGTGGGATCGCCGGCCAGATCGACCCGCAGCACCAGGGTGTTGACGAAGAAGCCCACCACGTCGTCGAGCAGCGGGTCGCGCCGGCCGGCGATCGGGAAGCCGACGGCCACCTCGCTGCTTCCGCTCATGGTCGACAACAGCACCGCCAGGGCGGCCTGGACCACCATGAAACTGGTCGCGTTGTGGGTCCGCGCCAACTCGCGCACCCGCTGTTGTAGCTGCGCCGGCCACCGCACGCTGACGGTGGCGCCGCGGTGGTCGGCCACCAGCGGGTAGGGCCGGTCGGTGGGCAGCACCAGGCGCTCGGGCATTCCGGCGAGGTTGTGTTCCCAGAACCGCAGCTGCGCGGCGATGGGGCTGTCCGGGTCGTCCAGGTCGCCGAACTGGTCGCGTTGCCACAGCGTGTAGTCGGCGTACTGGACCGAAAGCGGCGTCCACCCGGGGCGTTCGCCGACGGACCGGCTGGCGTAGGCCACCCCGAGATCCCGCACCAGCGGGGCGAGCGACAATCCATCCGCGGCAATATGGTGCAGCACCGCCACCAACACGTGCTCGTCTTCCGCCGTGCGGAAAAGCCATGCGCGCAAGGGTATCTCGGTACCGAGGTCGAACGCGTAATGCGCCACGTCCTCGACTGCCTCGTCCAGGCGGGCCTGCGGCCAGGAGGTGGCGTCGACCACGTCGCAGCCGACGACGGCCTCCTCGGGGGACAGCACGACCTGCTGCGGCGTCCCCTCGGCCGCGATGAAAACCGTGCGCAGGCTCTCGTGGCGGGCCACCACGTCGCCGAGCGCGGCGCCGACCGCGTCGGCGTCCAGGCGCCCGTGCAGCCGCAACGCCGCCGCCATGTTGTACACCGCCGAGCGCCCCTGCAACTGGTCGAGGAACCACAGCCGGGATTGGGCGAAGGACAACGGAATGACCGCGGGGCGTTCGATCGCCACCAGTGGGGCGCGCGCCGCCCCGGCCGCGCCCAGGCGCGACGCCAACTGGTGGATGGTCGGTGCCTCGAACAGGGACCGCACCCCCAGGTGGGCGTTCAGCCCGGTGTTGACGGCGGCGATCAACCGCATCGCCGCCAGCGAGTCGCCCCCCAATTCGAAGAATGAATCGTCGACGCCCACGCGCTCGACACCGAGGATCTGGGCGTAGATCGTCGTCAGGATCTCCTCGGTGGGGGTGGCGGGTGCGCGGTACCGAGCGGCGGCGCGGTAGTCGGGGGCCGGCAGGGCACGACTGTCGAGTTTGCCGTTGACCGTCAACGGGATTGCGTCCACCACGACGATCGCGGCGGGCACCATGTAGGCCGGCAACCGTTCGGCCAGCGCGGCGCGGACGTTGGCCGGCTCGACGGTCCCGGTCACGTAGCCCACCAGCCGCTTGTCACCCGGCCGGTCCTCGCGGGCGATCACGGCCGCCTGACCGACCCCGTCCAAACCGGCTAGCGCCGCGTGGATTTCGCCCAGCTCGATGCGGTGGCCGCGGACCTTGACCTGATCGTCGGCGCGCCCGAGGTACCGCAGCTGCCCGTCCGCGCCCCAGCGCACCAGATCCCCGGTGCGGTACATACGTTTTCCGGGGACTCCCGTTCCGGCGAACGGGCACGCCACGAACCGCGACGCGGTCAGGCCCGCCCGGCCCCGATACCCCGACGCCAATCCCCCGCCCGCCACGTACAACTCACCCGCCACGCCGGCCGGCACCGGCCGCAACCAGGCGTCCAGCACGAAGAAGGCGAGATGTGCCAGGGGGATTCCGATCGGGCTGGCGGCGCCGTCGACGTCGCCGCCGACGATCTCGCGCAACGAGGCGTGCACCGTGGTCTCGGTGGTGCCGTACATGTTGATCAGGCGGGGCCGTCCCGGGTGGCTGTCCAGCCAGTTGCCCAGCCGTTGGGGTTCGAGCGCTTCGCCACCGAAGACCAGCGTCTGCAGTTTGAGTTGCTGGGCGAGGTCGGGTGAGAGCGCTTCGGCCGTTTGCAGCGCATAGAACGCCGAGGGCGTCTGGCTCAGCACGCTGACTTGCTCACGAACCAGCAAGGCGTACAGGTCTTCCGGTGATCGGACCACGTCGTCGGGCACGATCACCAGGCGCCCGCCGCGCAACAGCGCACCGAAGATCTCCCACACCGAGAAGTCGAAGGCCAACGAGTGGCATTGCGTCCACACCTGCCCCAGATCCAGTTCGCCATCGAGCGACTCGAGCAGCTGGGTGACGTTGCGGTGCGTGACGGCCACTCCCTTGGGGATCCCGGTGGTGCCGGACGTGTAGATGACGTAGGCGGCGGCGTCGGGGTCTGGGGCCGGCAGCGCGGTGCGGGGGAACGTGTCCACCGCCGGATCGTCGATGTCCAGCAGCGGCAGGCCGCAGCCGTCCAGGCGCGATCGCAGCTCGCTGGTCGTCAGCACGGCAACCGGTGCGGCATCGGCCAGCATGAAGCCGATCCGCGCGGCCGGCAGGCCCGGATCGATCGGCACGTAGGCCGCTCCGGCTTTGAGTACGGCCAGGATCGCGGCGACGGCCCCGGCCGACCGGGGAACCAGCAGCGCCACCCGCTCCCCCGGGCCCACGCCATGCTCGATCAGCAAGTGCGCCAACCGGTTCGCGGCGGCGTCGAATTCGCCGTAGTTCCACCAGCGATTTCCGCAGCTGATGGCCACCGCCTCCGGGGCGCGGTGCACCTGGGCGGCGAACAGCTGCGGGATCGACAGTCCCACCGGCGCCGGCTGGTCGAGCACCGCACGGTTGCCGAAGTCGTGGAGCCGGGCACGCTCCGCCTCGTCGAGCACGTCGATCGACGACAAGCGGCGGGCGGGGTCGGCGGTCATGGCCGCCACCACGCGCTCGAGGCGTGCGACAAGCGTTGTGACACTGGCGGTATCGAACACGTCGGTGCGGAATTCCACCGCTCCACCGATCCCGGCGGACCGGCCGTCCGCCGTCCAGCGTTCGGCCAGGGAGAACAGCAGGTCGGTGCGGGCCGTGCGGGTGTCCACCGGCAGCGGGGTGACCTGCAGGTCGCCCAGGTTCAGTTCGGCGGCGTCGTTGTTCTGCCAGGCCAGCATCACCTGCACCAAGGGGTGGTGTCCGAGGCTGCGGGCGGGGTTGAGCCTTTCCACGAGTACCTCGAAGGGCACGTCCTGATGCTCGTAGGCTTCCAGGCTGCGCTGCCGCACCTGGGTCAAAAGCTCGGCCACCGTGGGATCGCCCGCCAGATCGACCCGGAGCACCAGCGTGTTGGCGAAAAAGCCCACCACGTCATCGAGTGCGGGGTCGGGGCGTCCGGCTATCGGGAAGCCCACGGCCACATCGGAACTCGTGGAGAGCTTGGCGAGCAGCACCGCGAGCGCGGCCTGGAGCACCATGAAACTGGTCGCGTCGTGGGTGCGGGCCGCCTCGCGGACCCGGTCCTGCAGCGCGGCCGGCCACTCGACCCCGACGCTGGCCCCGCGGTAATCGGCAACCGGCGGATACGGGCGGTCGGTGGGCAACTCGAGGTGCTCGGGCATTCCGGCCAGCGCGGCCTCCCAGTAGTTCAGCTGCCCGGCGATCGGGCTGTCCGGGTCGTCGAGATCGCCCAGTTGGGCGCGCTGCCACAGCGTGTAGTCGGCGTACTGGACCGGCAGGGGCGCCCATCCGGGCGCCCGGCCCGCGCACCGGCTGGCGTAGGCCACGCCGAGATCCCGCACCAGCGGGGTGAGCGACCAGCCGTCGGCGGCGATGTGGTGCACCACGGCGACCAGCACATGTTCGTCCTCGTCCACCCTGAAAAGCGTTGCACGCAGCGGACTCTCGTTGGCCAGGTCGAACGGGTGACCCGCGACCGCGTCGACGGCCTCGCGCAATCGCGCCGGAGACCATCCGGTGGCGTCGACCACGTCGGCGTCGGCATCACCGGGGGGCATGATCACCTGGCGCGGTGTCCCCTCGGCCGCGACGAACACCGTGCGCAGGCTTTCGTGGCGGCCCAGCACGTCGCCGAGCGAGGCGGCCAACGCGTCGACGTCCAGGTGGCCGCCCAGCCGTAGCGCGGCGGCCATGTTGTAGACCGGCGACGGCCCGTGCAGCTGGTCGATGAACCACAACCGGGACTGGGCGAACGACAGGGGCAGCAACGCCGGACGCGCACCCGCCACCACGCGCGCCGGCGCGTTACCGCCCCTGCCGAGGAGCGGCGCCAAGCGGCGAACAGTGGGCGCCTCGAACACCGCACGCACCGACAGGTGCGCGTCGAGGCCCGCGTTGACGGCCGCGACCAGGCGCATCGCCGCGAGCGAATCGCCACCTAAGTCGAAGAAAGACTCATCCACCCCCACGCGCGCCAATCCCAATACGCGGGCGAAGGTTTCGGCCAGGATGCCCTCGACCGGGCCCGCCGGCGCGCGGTAGGCATCGGTGTCGTGGTATTCGGGTGCGGGCAGCGCCCGGGTGTCGAGTTTGCCGTTGACCGTCAACGGGATCGCGTCCACGGCGACGATCGCGGCGGGCACCATGTAGGCCGGCAACTGCTCGGCCAGCGCGGCGCGAATGCCGGCCGGGTCGGCCGTGCCGGTCACGTAGCCCACCAGGCGGCCCTCGCGGGCGATCACCGCCGCCTGTCGCACCCCGTCCAAAGCCAAGAGCGCCGCGGTGATTTCGCCGAGCTCGATGCGGTAGCCGCGGATCTTGACCTGCTCGTCGGCCCGCCGCACGTACCGCAGTTGCCCGTCGGTGCCCCAGCGCACCAGGTCCCCGGTGCGGTACATGCGCGCCCCGGCCCCGCCGAACGGGCACGCCACGAACCGCGACGCCGTCAACCCGGACCGGCCCAGGTAGCCGCATGCCACGCCGCGGCCGGCGATGTACAACTCCCCGACCACACCGGCCGGCACCGGCCGCAACCACTTGTCCAACACCATCAACGCGGCGCCGGACACCGGTGACCCGATCGGCGCCCCCGTTCCCGGGGTCAGCGGCGCGCTGATGGCCGCGTCCACGGTCGTCTCGGTCGGGCCGTAGGCATTGACCATCACCCGGCCCGGCGCCCACCGATCAACCAGCTCGGCCGGACAGGGCTCACCGCCGATCACCAGGGCCACCCCGTCCAGGCCCTCGGTCGACAGGGCACCCGCCTCGGACGGGGTTTGACTCAAGACGCTGACCCGTTCACGAATCAGCAACTCGCGCAGCCCTTCCGGCGATGTCACCACCGGCTCGGGCACTACGACCAGCCGGCCCCCGTCCAGCAGCGCGCCGAAGATCTCCTGGACCGACACGTCGAAGGCCAGGGAGTGAGACTGCGACCAGGCGGCCGTCCCCGGCAGGGGCGCATGCAGTGACGCCATCAGCTGGGTGACGTTCTGGTGGGTGACCGCCACCCCCTTGGGCACGCCGGTCGTGCCCGACGTGTAGATGACGTACGCGATGTCCTCGGGGTCCGGCGCCGGCAGCGCCGTGGCGGGTTGGGCGTTCACGCAGGACTGGTCGACGTCGATGACCGCCACGTCGAACCCGTCCAACCGGGAGCGCAGCTCGGCGGTGGTGACCGCGACGATCGGTGCGATGTGGGCAATCATGAACTCGACCCGCGCCGCGGGCAGGCCCGGGTCGATCGGCACATACGCGGCACCCGTCTTGAGCACGGCCAGGATCGCCGCGACCGCGTCGGCGGATCGCGAAAACATCAGCGCCACAAAGGCACCGGGACCCGCACCGAGTCCGGCCAGCCGGTGCGCCAGGCGATTCGCCGCCTCGTCCAGCTGCCGGTAGGTCAGGTGGCGGCCGTCGCAGCTCAGCGCGATCGCCTCCGGTGTGCGGGCCACGTGCGCCGCGAACAGGTCGGGAATCGACAGCCCGGCCGCGGGTTCGGTGAGGACGGCGCGGTTTCCCCACTCCACGAGGTGGGTGTGCTCGGACTCCGCGAGCGCGTCGATCGTCGACAACAGGCGAGTGGGGTCGGCGGCCATGGCCGCCAGCACGCGGCGGAACCGCTCCACGAGCGCCTCGATGCCGGCCGCGTCGAAGACGTCGGTGTCGAATTCGATTCGCAGGCCCAGTTCCTCGCCCGGCACCGCTTGCACCGAGAGGGGGTAGTGGTTGAACTCGCGGCTGGCGAAATCGGTGATGGCGACTTCGTGTGCGCCCGCCAGCGCGGCGGTGTCGATCGGATAGTTCTCGTACACGAACAGGGTGTCGAACAGCTGCTCGTGGCCGGTCGCGCGGTGGATCTCGGGCAGCGCGAGGTGCTCGTGTTCCAGGGTGTGATTGTGGGCGCGGCGCAGCTGGTCGAGCAGTCCGGCGACCGTGGTTGTCGCGGTGATGGTGGCCCGCACCGGAACCGTGTTGATCAGGAGGCCCACCATCGATTCGGCGCCGGGCACCTCGGCCGGCCGTCCCGAGACGACGGCGCCGAACACCACGTCGTCCGCACCGGTCAGCCAGGCCAGCAGCTGCGCCCACGCGGCCTGCAGCACGGTGCTGACGGTCGTGTGCGACGAGCGGGCCAGCGCGCTCAGTGCGCGCGTGGTGTCCGCGGGCACGGCGGAGGTCGCGACGTCCCGACGGCCCGCCCGTCCCGGCGCGCGCACCAGCGTCGGGGTGTCGAACCCGTCGAGCACCTGGCGCCACGCCGCGCGGGCGGCGTCCAGGTCGCGGGTCGCCAGCCAGGTGAGGTAGCTGCGGTAGGGCGTCGCGGCCGGCAGCCGCTCCCGGTAGTAGGCGAGGAAGATCTCCTGGAGCACGACCGGCAGCGACCAGCCGTCCATCACGATGTGGTGGACGGTCAGCACGACGCGGTGCCGGTCTGTGGTGGTGCGGACGAGCGCCGCCCGAAACGCCGGGCGGCTCGCGAGGTCGCACACGGCGGCGCGCTCGGCGGCGCGCAGCCGCTCGATCAGCTGGTCGGGGGCGGGGTCGTCGGCGTCGAGCTGGAGGTAGCGCCACGCGATGGTGGGGTCGGCGGGGATGATCTGCACCGGCTCGCCGAACTTTTCGCTGAACCGGGCCACCAGGTTGGGGTGCCGGTTCACCACGGTGTGCACCGCCTCGCGCAGGCGATGCGGGTCGAGGGGGCCGCACACGGTGATGTCGAGTTGCACCGCGTACACGTCGTCGCCGGGGTCCAGCCCGGAGCTGGCGTGGAAAAGCAGTCCCTGCTGCAGCGGGGTCAGCGGCAACACGTCGGCGGCCGGGTGGTCCCGGCACAGCTCGTCGATCTGCTGCTGGGTCAGCCGCGCCGGAGCGACGTCCGACGGCGTCAGTCCGCCCCCGCCGTTTCGCACGTGCGCGCAGATGCCGGCCAGGGCGGCGCACCACAACTGGCTCAGCCGGCGGACCTGCCAGCGCTCCAGGGCCGAGGACGCCCACGTCCAATTCGCTTGCAGGCGCGGTCCGTTCGCCGTTTCCGCGGCGCCGGCGTTCAGTTCCAGCGTGTGTCCCAAAGGCAGCGGCAGCGCCGCGGTCGCGGCGGTCAACGACAGACCGTCCTGAACCGGCCGCCACAGGTCGTCCGACAGCTCCGCCGTGCCGCCCAGTCGCCCGAGGTAGTTGAACCCGATCACCGGGTCCGGATCATCAAGGGAAACATCGGGATTCAGGTAGCGCAGCAGTCCGTAGGTCAGCCCGTCCGGCAGGGCGCGCAGCTGCTCCTTGGCTTCCTTGATGAGCGCGCCCAGCTCGGCCGCGCCTGCGGTGACCCGGTCCCAGGGTGGCTTACCGAGGCTCAACGCGACCGGGTATTTGGCGGTGAACCACCCCACGGTGCGCGACAGGTCGACGCGCGGGGCCACGTCCTCATCGCGGCCGTGGCCCTCGACGTCGATGGAAAGCGGCGCGCCGGTGCCCAGGAATTCGTTGATCGCCAACCCGAAGGCGACCAGCAGAATATCCTGGACACCGGCGTGGAACGCCGCCGGCACTGCCCCCAACAACATGCGGGTGGTCTCGGTATCGAGCGACACCGACAGGTGCTGCGCCGTCCGATAGGTGTCGAGCTCCGGGCGTACCGCGGGCAAGGCGGCCGGGATCGCCGCCACCCGCCGCCAGGCGTCCGCCGTCCGGACGACCTCGGGGCGCCCGGCGTGCTCGGCCACCAGCGCGGACCACCTGGCGAACGACGTGCCGCCAGGTGGCAGCGCCACCGGCAGGCCACTGCGCTGCTGGACCCACGCGATGTTCAAGTCCTCCAACAGGATTCGCCACGAGACCCCGTCGACGGCCAGGTGATGAACGATCAGCGCCAGCCGCCCGGTGCCCTCCGCCCACACCGCACGCAGCATCGCCCCCGCGGCGGGGTTCAGGTGTGAGCGCGCCGCCACCAGAGCGTGTTCGGACAACGCGTCGACGGAGTGCAGGCAGCCGCGGGCGTCGACCGCGCCGGGCTCGGGCACCTCAAGCGACCAGCCGCCCGCGCCGTCGTCGTCGACGCGCAGCCGCAGCGTCGGGTGCCGGTCGATCAGGGCCTGCAGGAGCACCGCCAGGTCGTCACGGGTGACCCCGGCGGGGGCCTGCACCACCATCGTCTGGTTGAACTCGTCGACCGGCCCGTCGAGCCCTTGCAGCCAGCGCATGATCGGTGTGGCGACGGCCTCGCCGAGACCCTCGTCGACCGCGTCGTCGTCGGTCGACACCCCCGCCACCCGGGCCAGTCGTGCCACCGTCTGCTCGACGAAGATGTCGCGCGGGCGGAACTTCACGCCGGCCGCCCGCGCCCGCGCCACGACCTGCATCGACAAGATGCTGTCGCCGCCCAGGTCGAAGAAGGAGTCGTCGATGCCGACCCGTTCCACGCCCAGTACCTGGGCATAGATGCCGGCCAGGATCTCCTCGACGGCATCACCGGGAGCGCGATAATGCCCGGCGCCCTGGTAATCAGGCGCGGGCAGGGCCCGGGCGTCGAGCTTGCCATTGGCCGTCAGCGGCAACTCCTCGAGCACGACCACCGCCGCCGGCACCATGTAAATCGGCAACCGATCGGTCAACCGCGCACGCACATCGCCCGGATCGGCGCCACCGGTGATGTAGGCGACCAAACGCCTGTCACCGGGCCGATCCTCCCGGGCCACCACCACCGCCCAGTTGCAGGGCCCATCGCCGGTCTACAACCTGGCCGCGGCGATGCAGTTGGACGGACACCTCGATGTCGACGCGCTCGGGGCGGCGCTGGCCGACGTGGTGGCCCGGCACGAAAGCCTGCGCACGGTGTTCGTCGCGCCGGAGGGAACACCCCAGCAGGTGGTCATCCCCGCGGAGCGAGCCGACTTCGGCTGGCGGGTGGTCGACGCCGACGGGTGGTCGGCGAGCCGCCTCCAGGGTGCCATCGAGGCAACGGCGCGTCACACCTTCGATTTGGCCTCCGAAATCCCGCTGCGCGCAGCCCTTTTCCGGGTCGCCGCCGACAGTCACGTGTTGGTCTCCGTCGCCCACCACGTCGCCGCCGATGGGTGGTCACTGGCGCCGCTGGTGCGCGACCTCGGCGTCGCCTATGCCAGCCGGTGCGCGGGCAAGGCGCCCGATTGGGCGCCACTTGCGGTGCAGTATGCCGATTACGCGCTGTGGCAGCAGGCCCTGTTGGGCGAACTGGATCAACCCGACAGCCCCATCGCGGCGCAGCTGCGATATTGGCAGCACGCACTGGCCGACCTGCCCGACCATCTCGTCCTGCCCACCGACCGGCCGTACCCCCCGGTGGCCGACTACCGCGGGTCCACCGTCGCCGTGGAGTGGCCGGCGCAGTTGCAGCGACGGGTGCGCGAGGTGGCTCGCGAACACAACGCGACGAGCTTCATGGTGCTCCAGGCCGCGCTGGCGGTGCTCCTCGCCAAGGTCAGCGCGACTTCGGATGTGGCGGTGGGCTTTCCGGTCGCGGGCCGGCAAGACCCCGCGCTGGACGAGCTGGTCGGCTTCTTCGTCAACACCTTGGTGCTCAGGGTCGATCTGGCCCAAAACCCCACGCTCGCGGAGGTGTTGGCCCAGGTGCGGCAGCGCAGCCTCGCCGCCTACGAGCATCAAGACGTGCCCTTCGAGATGCTGGTGGAACGGCTGAACCCCACGCGCAGCCTGACCCATCACCCCCTCGTACAGGTCATGCTCACCTGGCAGAACGACAGCCCCGCCGAACTCACCCTGGGCGAGGCGCACGCCACCGCGCTGCCATTGGACACGCACACGGCCCGAATGGATCTCGTGTTCTCGTTGGCCGAACGCTGGACCGAAGACGCGCAGCCCGCCGGCATCGGCGGCGCGGTGGAGTTCCGCACCGACGTGTTCGACACCGAGACCATCGAGGCCATGGTCAACCGCCTGCGGGGGGTGCTGGTCGCATTGACGACCGATGCGACCCTGCGGCTCTCGGCGATCGACCTGCTCGACGACGCAGAGCGCGCCCGCCTGGGTGCCATCGGCAACCGGACGGTGTTGACGCAGCCGTGGGTGCCGGTGTCGATTCCGGCGCTGTTCGGTGCGCAGGTGGTGCGCAGCCCGGATGCGGTGGCGGTGTCGTGTGAGGGCCGGTCGTTGACGTATCGGGAGTTGGACGAGGCGGCGAATCGGTTGGCGCACGCGCTGATGGCCCGGGGTGCGGGCCGGGGCGCGGTGGTGGCGCTGCTGTTGGAGCGGTCGGCCGAGGCGGTGGTGGCGATCCTCGCGGTGCTCAAGTCCGGGGCGGCGTACCTGCCGATCGATCCGGGATTGCCCAGGGCGCGTATCGAGTTCATGTTGGCCGACACCGCGCCGGTGGCTGCGGTGACCACGGCGGCGCTGGCCGAGAAATTGGTGGGGCACGCGCTGCCGGTCATCGACGTGCACAGTGCCGCGTTGGCGACGCAGCCCGCCACGGCGCCGGCGGCGGGCCCGGCCCCCGAGGATGTCGCGCACGTCATCTACACCTCGGGGACGACCGGGGTGCCCAAGGGGGTGGCGGTCACTCACGCCAATGTGACCCGGCTGTTCGGTGCGCCGGCGGTGGGGGTGGTGTTCGGGCCAGGTCAGGTGTGGACCCAGTTCCATTCGTATGCGTTTGATTTTTCGGTGTGGGAGATCTGGGGGGCGCTGCTGCATGGGGGCCGGTTGGTGGTGGTGCCCGATGCGGTGGCCCGCTCGCCCAAGGACTTTCACGCGCTGCTGGTCGCGGAGAAGGTGACGGTGCTCAGCCAGACTCCGGCGGCGGTGCGGATGCTGTCCCCGCAGGGCCTGGACGGGACGGCGTTGGTGATCGGGGCGGAGCCGGTGCCGGCGGAGGTGGCGGATCGCTGGGCGCCGGGGCGGGTGATGGTCAATGTGTACGGGCCCACGGAGGCCACGATCTTCACCTCGGTGAGTGCGCCGTTGGTGGCGCGGTCGGGGGCGCCGGCGATCGGGTCGGCGGTGCCCGGGGCGGCGTTGTTCGTCCTGGATGGCTGGTTGCGGCCGGTGCCGATCGGGGTGGTCGGCGAGTTGTACGTGGCCGGGCGCGGGGTGGGCCTGGGTTACGTGGGCCGCGCGGGGCTGAGCGCGTCGCGGTTTGTGGCGTGCCCGTTCGGGGCGCCGGGGGCGCGAATGTATCGGACCGGTGACCTCGTGTGCTGGGATGCTGATGGGCAGCTGCGATACGTGGGGCGCGCCGACGAGCAGGTCAAGATTCGCGGGTATCGCATCGAGCTTGGTGAAATCACCGCCGCGCTAGGCGATTTGGCGGGAGCCGAGCACGCGGTCGTCGTCGTGCGCGAGGACCGCCCCGGCGACAAACGCCTCGTGGGCTACATCACCGGCACCGCCGATCCCGCCGAACTCCGCAGCGCGCTGACCCACCGGCTACCGGCCTACATGATCCCGGCGGCCATCGTGGCCCTGCCGGCACTACCCACCACCCTCAACGGCAAGCTCGACACCCGGGCCCTGCCCCTGCCCGACTACCGGGACGCCGAGCACTACCGCGCCCCGGCCACCGCGGTCGAAGAGATCCTGGCCGGCATCTATGCCCAAGTCCTCGGTGTCGAGCGGGTCGGGGTCGACGATTCCTTCTTCGATCTGGGTGGTGACTCGCTCTCCGCGATGCGGGTGATCGCGGCCATCAATAACGGCCTGGATAGCCGCCTTTCGGTGCGGGCGCTGTTCGAGGCGCCCACGGTCGCGCAGTTGGCCCCCCGCGTCGGCACCGGCGGGGGTGGCCTGGCGCCGTTGGCGCCGTGCGAACGCCCGCCGACGGTCCCGCTGTCGTTCGCGCAATCACGGTTGTGGTTTATCGACCAGCTGCACGGGCCGTCGCCCGTCTACAACATGGCGGCGGCGCTGCGACTGGAAGGTCCACTCGACACCGACGCTTTGCGTGCCGCACTGGGCGACGTGGTGGCTCGGCACGAAAGTTTGCGCACCGTCTTCACCGCACCCGAGGGAAACCCCCAGCAGATCGTCCTGCCGCCCACCCAATCCGCCGTCAGATGGGACGTGGTCAAGACGGACGGCTGGTCCGCCAACCGGCTGCAGGAGGCCATCGAGGCTGCGGCGCGCTACACGTTCGATTTGTCGGTTGAGATTCCTTTGCGGGCAACACTTTTCCGGGTTGCTTCCGATGAGCATGTGTTGGTGGCGGTGGCTCATCATATTGCTGCGGATGGGTGGTCGATTACGCCGTTGGTGCGTGATC
>NZ_LZJB01000562.1:0-5417 GCF_001666895.1 Mycobacterium sp. E3298 | reverse complement strand
GGTGCAGTTGACCACGATCGGCGCGGCGTCGGCGGCCTCGGCCAGCGACCGCACCGGATGCACCTCGATGTCGCAGCCGGCCGCGGCCAGTCGCCGGGTCAGGTAGTCGAGATAGTGCGGCATGTCGATCATCGGCAGCGTGGCTCGAAAGCCGTTGCCGAAGCCGTCCGGGAGGTCGGCCGGATCGGCCGGCCGCAGGTCGGGGATCAGCGCCGCCGCGGACGACATCGCCTCCGTGGCCGTCAATTCACCGACGGCCATCGCCGGGGCCAGTTGGACGCCGGAGCCGGGATCGTCGGCGAGTTCGCTGAAGACCCGCAGCGAGTGCGCGGTCCACGCCAGGGTGTCGCCGGCCCTCTCCGCGGGCCGCGGCGGCAGCCACACCGCGCCGGCCACTTTCGACGTCGTCTGCTGCGGCGGGGCGGCCGTCCAGACTCGCACCGGCCAGCCGGCCTCGGCCAGGCACACGGCCGACGTCAGCCCGCTTACTCCCGCACCGACGACGACGATCTGTTGCGCATTGGCCACGGCGCCACCGTAACGAAACCGGGCGAAATCGCGTCAGCGCTCGTCAGGAATGGGGAGGCTGCTGCCCGCCCTGACCGCCGAGCAACCCGTTGAGGATCCCGAGCGTGCCCTGCACGCTGCCGGGCGCTGCGGTGGGGGGCAGGGCGGCGTCCGGGGTCAGCTGCCAGGGTTGACAACCCGAGGTCTTGAACGCCTTGTCGGTCGGGTCGATCTGCACCACCTGTGGCTTCTTGCTCATCGCGTTGTCGATGATGTTGCCGTCGGGGTTGCCCGTCCGCTTCCAGTAGCAGGTGCCGTTGTTGACGGGGCCGCCCGAGCTGTAGATGCCGGGGGCGATGTCGGAGCCGACGTTGTAGATGCCGTCCTTGTCGATCGTCGTCTTCGGTCCCGGTGCCGGTGTGGCGGCGGGTGAGGCTCCGGGGGAGGCCGCGGGTGAGGGCGCCGACGAGGCGGCCGGCGCGGGCGCCGGCGAGGCAGATGACGGAGGCGGGCCCGGTGGGGGCCCCTGCGAGGCTGCCGGCGACGGTGACGGCGCAGGCGTCTGGTCCGGGTCGGCCCCCGCGAACCCCGCCGAGGCGGTCCAACCCGCGATCATCAGTCCCGCGACGGCCAACCGTGCCGCGGTAGGAACACCAGCCTCAAACCCCATAGCACGCCAGCGTACCGGGGCGGGCACCGTAAATCACACAATGCGGCATACGCCGGTCACCCCCGTCGGGCACGTTAGCCCTGGTCGGAACCTTTAAGTCAGGCGCCGAACGCGGCCGGCATAGCCGAGCGCATGCTCGTACGTCTTGAGGTTGTCGCGAGAAATCCGCGCGTGCACGGGCCGTTCGAGAAGGAACCGCAGCACCGGGTTGTAGGCGTGGTAGGTCTCGTGGAAGGTCAGCACGGTGGTCCCGTCCGGCTGCTCGTCGAGCCGGTGGTAGCCCTCGGCCCGGGACCAGAGCGGCGCGCCGACGGCCACGTACCGCGACAGCTTGTTCTTCTCGGCCTCCGTGACGGTTTCCCACGACCGCGCCCGGCCGCCCGACAGCAGGTACTTGGGCACCTCGTAGACGCAGGTGCGGACCAGGCCCTCGCCGGCCTCGTTGCCCTCGTTGAGGATCTCCATGCTGCCGCCGGGCCACTCGAGGACGCGCGGCCGCGGCGCGTCGGGCGGGGCGGGCGGATGCAGCACCCGCCACACCTTCGCCGGTGGCGCGTCGACGTGAAACCGCACGGTGTAGGACTGCATCAGCCCCAGCCGTCCCAGAACGTGACGGTCTCGGCGGGCGGGCGCGCGGCGGGCCGGAAGTCGGTGCCGATGGTGTAGGCCACCGGGAACAACGCGGCCTGGGTGACCGTGTCGGGGATGCCGAGCAGCTCGGCGACCTCCCGCTCCTTGGCCAGGTGCATCGTCGTCCACACCGAACCCAGCCCCCGGGACCGCAGGGCGAGCAGGAAGCTCCAGCCCGCCGGGATGATCGACGCCCAGGCCGACGCGGCGACCAGCAGGTTGGAGTTGTCGATGCGGTTGGCCAGGCAGGGGATCACATGCACGGGAACCTTGCCCAGCGTGTCGGTCAGGGCGAACGCGCTGGCGTACACCCGCCGGGTCTGGGGGTCCGACGCCTCCTTGGCGGCGTGCGCCAGATACTCGGCACCGACGCTGCGGTAGATCTCGGCGATCGCGGCGCGCTTGTCGGCATCGGTGATCACCAGCCACCGCCAGTCCTGCGTGTTGCTCGCGGTGGGCGCCTGCATCGCGAGCCGGATGCATTCGAGGATCACGTCGCGGCCGACCGGGCGGTCGAGGTCGAGGCGCTTGCGCACCGACCGCGTCGTCGTCAGCAGTTCGTCGACCGTGGCCAGGTCCATCCAGTGTTCCTCACTAGAGATCGATTGCGCAGGACTGATCGACACCCAACACGGTCAACGACCGGCCCAGGCCGAGAAACACCGCGACGCAGAGGGTCAGGTCGAGGATCTCGGCGTCGGAGAAGGACTCCCGCAGCCGCTCGAAGAAGCCGTCGTCCAGGGAGGCATGGTCGGTGGCGAAGCGCTCGGCGAATTCGATCGCGAGCCGCTGGCGCGGCGTGTAGCCGGGGTAGCTCGCGTACGCGGCGACGTTGTCGTAGAGCTCCGCTGCGACGCCGGCGTCCAGCACCGACTGCGCCCGGAATCCGGAGCAGGCGACGCAGTCGTTGATCTGCGCGATCCGCATCCTGGCCAGCTCGCGCTCGTCGGCGGGCAACACGCTCTGCTGATAGGCGCCCCGGATCATCCGCTCCACCATGTCGCCGAGTTGCGGCCGCAGCGTCCAGATCATCGCGGCTTCGCCGCCCGGGCCATCCGGCACGGTGAGACGGGCCATCGGCGACTCCTGCCCGGTGAGGTAGTTACTGAGTCGAGCAAACCAGTTCGCCCCCCGGCTGTCCAGGGTGCCGCAAAACCGCCCATGGACACGACAACTCCACGGCGTTAGCGTCCGTTGGACGGGGGCGCTCACGGCCGAGCGCGCCCGGTGGGAGGTCTCGGCATGCTGTTCATGCACGAGGTGCACAAGGTCCGCGGCCGCTGCGAAGACGACTTCGAGGCCGCCTTCCGGCGGGGCTGGCTGCCCATGCTCGCCGCCGGCGATGACGCCCGGTTGCTCTGGTACGCCGACCACGCCCAGGGCAGCGGCCCGTCCTACACCGTCGTGACCGTCACCGCGGTCCGCGACGGCGCCGCGTGGGAGCGCCTGGCGCTGCGGGTGCAACGGGGCGATCTGCGGGGCTGGATGCGCGAGCTGGACGAACTGCGCTACGACGTCGAGGCCAAGCTGGTGGCACCACTGCCGTGGTCGCCGCTGCGGGAGCTGCCGCTGGGGGAGGTGCCGGTCGACGGTCAGGAGCACGAACTCAGCCTCTACATGGAAGACACCATGTGGCCCTTCCCGGGCAAGTTCGAGGAATACATCGAGCGCAGCGGTGACGTGTACGCCCAAAGCCTGGACCGGCCGTCGTCAATGCTGTTGATCCAGGCGGCTTTTCAGCCCGCACTGGGCAGCCACTTGCATCGCGAGGTCGTCCTGATGCAGCGCATCGAGCGGCCCGAACGGCTTCTGGCGCTGCTGCAGACCCGCATTCCCGCCGAACACCGGGCGCCGGGCACCTGGATGCACGACGCCCTCGACCTGCGAGACCAGTGGACCAGCCGCCTGCTGCGCACCTCCGCGTGGTCACCCCTGTACTGAGCCGCGCGCATGAATATCGGAACAATGCTCGAGGCCGCCGAGGCGGCTGACCCCGCTCGCGTGGCGCTCATCATCGATGGGGCCGCGATCGGTTACGGCGAGCTGGCCGCGACCGTGCGCCGCTGCGCCGCCGGCCTGGCCGACCGCGGTGTGGTGGCCGGCCAACGCGTCGCCGTGGTCGACGGCGGAAGCCTGCTCTCGATCGCGGCCGTGCTCGGGGCGGCCCGCATCGGCGCCGCGGCCGCGCTGATGAATCCGGCGCTGACGCCACCCGAGCTCCGCGCCCAATACCGTTCGCGCACCGGCATTTCGGAGCCGGTCGGCGTACGGTTCCCCCGCGACGGCCACGTCGGCACAGCCCGCGGCCGTCAATAGGCCGCGGAGCTCGGGTGGCGTCAGCGCCGGATTCATCAGCGCGGCCGCGGCGCCGATGCGGCAGCGCCCGCCGGCAGCGATGACCGCGACGCCCTGGTGCTATTCACCAGCGGAACAACGGGATTGCCGAAGGCGGTCGGCATCAGCGGCAGGCAGTTGGCAAGGCGGATCGGGGGAATGGCGCCACCCTTCAGGGCGGACGCCAAACCCTCGGTGGGGATGATGTGCGTCCCGTTCTTCCACGTCGGGGGCTCGCTGGGCACGCTCGGCAGCCTCTACTCCGGCAACACGTCGGTCGTGCAGCCGCGATTCGACGCCGGCGAGTGGCTACGCCTGGTGTCGGAACACCGGGTGACCACCACGTTCCTGGTTCCCGCCATGCTGCAGCGCATCCTCGACCATCCCGGCTTCCCCTACGCCGACTTGTCGTCCTTGGTCGCCATCGCCTACGGGGCCGCCGCCGCGCCCATCGCGTTGGTGCGCCGGGCGATGGACGCGTTGCCACACGTGGCCTTCGCCAACGTATTCGGCCAGACCGAGACCCTCGGCGCATACACGACGCTGCTGCCCGCCGACCACCGCGACCCCGCCCGCGCGGGATCCGTCGGCCGTCCGCTGCCCGGGGTCGAGGTGCGGGTCGTGGATCCCGAGACCGGCGATGACGTCGGGGTCGGAACGATCGGTGAGCTGTGGGTGAACACCACCCAGAACGTCACCGCCGGGTGGCTGCGCACCGGTGACCTCGCCCGCCGGGACTCCGACGGCTACCTCTTCCCCTGCGGACGGCTCAGCGACACCATCAACCGCGGGGGAGAGAAGTTCGGGCCGGTCGAGGTGGAGGAAGCGCTGCGTTCCCACCCCGCGGTGCGGGATGTCGCGGTCGCCGGTATCGCCGACGACGAGCTGGGCCAGCGCGTGGGAGCTGCGGTGGTGGCCTGCGCCCCGGTGACCCTGGAAGACCTGCGATCGCACTGTCGCGAGTCGATCGCCTACTTCAAGCTGCCCGAGCGGCTGGCGCTCGTCGACGACATCCCCTATAGCTCGACCGGCAAGGTCAGCCGCCGCCAGCTCGCCGCGCTGATCGCCGATCAGCCCTGAAGGCAAGGAGTTTCGATGCTGTTCCTCCACGAGACCCACCGGGTGGTCGGCGCGCGGCAGGACGAATTCGAGGCGGCATACCGCGAAGGCTGGATGCCCACCCTGGCCGCGGGGGACGACGCGCGGCTGCTCTGGTACACCAACCACGCCCACGGCTCCGGCCTGTCCTACAACGTTGTCACCATCACCGGCATCG
>NZ_LZJB01000561.1:0-1593 GCF_001666895.1 Mycobacterium sp. E3298 | reverse complement strand
GCTGGCGGCGCGCTCCGGCCAGGCACCAGAGCAACCACACACGGGGCGACCCGACAACCCGATCCAGGATCCCCCGCCCGGGCACGACCACTGACGTCAGCGCCTGGGGTTGGTCCCGCGGGCGGACCGTTAGTTCACTGGCCCTGCGCGTAGCGCTTGGCGAACATCCGCCTGCGGGAGAACGGCGACAGCACCGCCTCGTAGTGACCGAGCAGCTCGTCACAGATGACCGGCCAACTGCGGCCGAGCACGCTGCGCCGGGCGGCCAATGCGTAGCGGTGGCGTTCGTCGATCAAATGGGTGACGGCCTCAGGCAACCTCGCCTCGAATTCGTCGACGCCCAGTAACAAACCGGTGCGCCACGGCGTGACGAGGTCGCGTGGGCCGCCGGCGTCGGGGGCGATCACCGGCAACCCCGACGCCAGCGCTTCCTGCACGACTTGGCAAAACGTCTCATGCTCGCCGGGATGCACGAAGACATCCATGCTGGCGTACGCCACGGCGAGTTCGTCGCCGTGGAGCGCGCCGGTGAAAACCGCTGTCGGCATTGCCTTTTGCAGTTTGCCGCGGTCGACGCCGTCGCCGACGATGACGAGTTGCACGTCGTCGCGCGCCGCCAGCGGGATCAGCCGCTCCACGTGCTTCTCCGGGGCCAACCGGCCCACAAAGCCGACGATCGGCTTGCCCCGCGGTGACCATCGGCGCCGGAGCGCCTCGTCGCGCCCCGACGGGGCGAACCGCAGCAAGTCGACGCCGCGCGCCCAGCGATGCACGCGCGGGAAGCGGTGCTCTACAAGCGATTCCATCGTCACGGTGGACGGCGCCAGGGTTCGGTCGGCGAGGCTGTGCAGATGCCGGAACCAGGCCCACGCGACCCGCTGCGTCATCGGGATGCCATAGCTCGCAGCGAAACCCGGTACGTCCGTTTGATATACGGCGACGGTCGGCACCCCCAGCCAGCGCGCCGCCTTGACGCCGCCGTAACCCAGTAAGGCCGGCGAGGCCAAATGCACGACGTCCGGGTCGAATCCGCGCAGCACGCTCACCATCCGGGGCATCGGCACGCCGAGTGGCAACGTGGTGACCTTCGGAAACATCCGCGAGGGAACCCGATGCACGCGGATCCCGTCGTGGACGCGATCCGCCGGGGTCACGCCCGGTGGGGTGTCCGGGGCGATGACGAGGGCTTCGTGACCGGTCCGGCGCAAATGCTCGAGTACCCGGAGCACCGAGTTGCTGACACCATTGACTTCCGGCAGGAACGATTCGGCGACGATTGCAACGCGCACACCACTACGGTGTCAGCGCCGGCTGTCTCGAAGGTTGCCTGCGGGCATACGTCGCGCGAAATCTGCTGGTCGGACGCTTCCAACCCCGGCTATGCCGGTGCCGCCGCGGCCTCGTCGCGGCGATCGAGCAGCTTGTCCAGCACCGCCAGCCCGATCAGGAGGGCCGTCGCGGCCAGCCAGCACACCACGGCGATGGAGCCGGCCGGGATGATGGCCAGCCCGGCATTGCGGTGCTGCACCCGAACCAGATTGGGATCATTCTTGTTGTACTCGACGTAGATACGCATGCCCGTGGCCAGATGCG
>NZ_LZJB01000560.1:0-1178 GCF_001666895.1 Mycobacterium sp. E3298 | reverse complement strand
GCGGGGCCGGGGCCGGGCGTACGGGTATGTGGGCCGGTCCGGGCTGTCCGCCACCCGGTTTGTGGCGTGCCCGTTCGGGGCGCCGGGGGCGCGGATGTATCGGACCGGTGACCTGGTGTGGTGGGGCCTCGATGGGCAGCTGCAATACGTGGGGCGCGTCGACGAGCAGGTCAAGATTCGCGGGTATCGCATCGAGCTCGGTGAAATCACCGCCGCGCTAGGCGATTTGGCGGGAGTAGAGCAAGCGGTGGTGATCGCCCGGGAGGACCGCCCCGGCGACAAACGCCTCGTGGGCTACATCACCGGCACCGCCGATCCCGCCGAATTGCGGGGCGCGCTGGGCGAGCGGCTGCCGGCCTACATGGTCCCGGCCGCCGTCGTCGCCTTGACCAGCTTCCCCCGTAACCTCAACGGCAAGCTCGACACCCGCGCCCTGCCACCGCCCGACTACCTCCTCCACGGGTACCGTGCCCCGGCCACCCTCGCCGAAGAGGTCCTCGCCGCGATCTACGCCCAGATCCTCGACGTCGACCGGGTCGGGGTCGACGATTCCTTCTTCGATCTGGGTGGTGACTCGCTGTCGGCGATGCGCCTGGTCGCCGCGGTGAACGCCAGCCTGGATGCGGCCCTGTCCGTGCGGGCGCTGTTCGAAGCACCGACGATCGGCCAGCTGGTATCCCGCCTCGACCAGGGCGACGGCCGGCTCGCGCGGGTGACGGCCGGGTCCCGCCCGGCGGTGGTTCCGCTGTCCTTTGCCCAGTCTCGGTTGTGGTTCCTCGACCAGCTGCACGGATCCTCGCCGGTTCACAACATGGCGATCGCGCTCCGCTTGCGCGGGCGACTCCGTGCCGACGTGCTCGGGACGGCGCTGGGCGACGTGGTGGCGCGGCACGAAAGTTTGCGCACCGTCTTCACCGCACCCGCCGGTGACCCGCAGCAAGTGGTACTCCCAGTCGAGTGCGCCGATTTCGGTTGGGAGATCGTCGACGCCGACGGGTGGCCGGCAGGCCGCTTGGCCGAGGCCATCAACACCGTGGCACACCGTCCCTTTGATTTGTCGGTTGAGATTCCTTTGCGGGCAACGCTTTTCCGGGTTGCTTGCGATGAGCATGTGTTGGTGGCGGTGGCTCATCATATTGCTGCGGATGGGTGGTCGATTACGCCGTTGGTGCGTGATC
>NZ_LZJB01000559.1:0-709 GCF_001666895.1 Mycobacterium sp. E3298 | reverse complement strand
GTTCTGCCAGGCTAAGACGACTTGGATCAGGGGGTGGTGGGTCAGGCTGCGGGTGGGGTGCAGCCGTTCGACGAGGACTTCGAAGGGCACATCCTGGTGCTCATAGGCGGCCAGGCTGCGCTGTCGTACCTGGGCCAGCAACTGCGCAACCGTGGGATTACCACTCAGGTCGGTGCGCAACACCAGCGTGTTGACGAAAAACCCGACCAACTCATCCAACGCAGGATCACGACGCCCGGCGATCGGAAAACCCACCGCCACATCCGAAGTCGCCCCCAACTTCCCCAACACCACCGCCAACGCGGCCTGCACCACCATGAAACTGGTCGCATTGTGCTCACCTGCCAGCGCCCGCACCCGCCGCTGCAACTCCGCCGGCCACTCCACCACCACCCGCGCACCCCGATAATCGGCCACCAACGGATACGCCCGATCCGTCGGCAACTCCAGGCGCTCGGGCATCCCCGCCAACGCATCCAGCCAGTAGGTCAGTTGAGCGGTGATCGCGCTGTCCGGATCTGCCAAGTCCCCGAATTGCGCCCGCTGCCACAACGTGTAATCCACATACTGCACCGCCAACGGCGCCCACCCCGGCGCCCCACCGGCACACCGACTCCCATAAGCCACCCCCAGATCACGCACCAACGGCGTAATCGACCACCCATCCGCAGCAATATGATGAGCCACCGCCACCAACACATGCTCATCG
>NZ_LZJB01000558.1:0-1311 GCF_001666895.1 Mycobacterium sp. E3298 | reverse complement strand
CCCCCCCCCCCCCCCCGCCACATACAACTCACCCACCACACCCACCGGCACCGGATTCAGCCACTCGTCGAGGACGAGGAAGCTCAGGTGGGCCAGCGGTGTGCCGATCGGGCTGGCGGTGCTGTCGACGTCGCTCGCGACGATCTCCCGGAACGAGGCGTGCACCGTGGTCTCGGTGATGCCATACATGTTGATCAGGCGCGGCGACCGCTGCTGGCGGTTCAACCACTTGCCCAGCCGATGCGGTTCGAGCGCCTCGCCACCGAATACCACCGTGCGCAGCTTCCCCTCCCTGGCCAACTCGGGTGAGAGGGCGTAGAACGCCGACGGTGTCTGGCTCAGCACGCTGACTTCTTCGCGAATCAGCATGGCGTGCAGGTCTTCTGGTGAGCGGACCACCGCGTCGGGCACGATCACCAGCCGGCCGCCGTGCAACAGCGACCCGAAGATCTCCCACACCGAGAAGTCGAAGGCCAGCGAGTGACACTGCGACCACACCCGGCCCAGGGCCAGCTCGTCGTGCACCGACTCCAGCAACTGGGTGACATTGCGATGGGTGACGGCCACACCCTTGGGCGTACCGGTGGTCCCCGAGGTGTAGATGATGTATGCGATGTTCGCCGACGACGGGGCGGGCAGCCCCTCGGCGCACCGACCCGCGACGGCGGCCGCGTCGAGATCGATGACCGCCACGCCCGATCCGTCGAGCCTCGAGCGCAAGGCGGGGGTGGCGATTGCGGCGACCGGCGCGGCGTCGGTGAGCATGAATTCGATGCGGGCCGCCGGCAGTGCCGGGTCGATGGGCAGGTAGGCCGCCCCGGTCTTGAGCACCGCCAAAATCGCCACCACGGCCTGCGCCGAGCGCTCGGCCAACAGCCCCACACACTCCCCCGGACCGGCACCATACTCAATCAACAAGCGCGCCAACCGATTCGACGCCTCATCCAACTCGCCATACGTCAACGACCCGCCCCCACAGCTGATCGCCACCGCCCCCGGGGCACGATCCACCTGCGCCGAAAACAGCTCCGGAATCGACACCCCCACCGGCACCGAACCACCCAACACCGCCCGATTACCGATCACCTCCAGACGCGCACGCTCGCCCTCATCCAGCACCTCGATCGACGAGACACGCCGCGAGGAGTCGGCGGTCATGGTGACCAATACGTCGTGCAGTTGCGCGGCCAGGGCCTCGATGCGGGCGGTGTTGTATACGTCGGTGCGGAATTCCACCGCCCCGCCGATGCCGGCGGGCTGCCCGTCCTCGGTCCAGCGCTCGGCCAGCGAGAACACCAGATCCATGCGGGC
>NZ_LZJB01000557.1:0-1889 GCF_001666895.1 Mycobacterium sp. E3298 | reverse complement strand
CCCACTACTGCATCGGCGCGAACCTGGCCCGCATGACCATCAACCTCATCTTCAACGCGGTCGCCGATCACATGCCGTGGGTGATCGAGTTGCGCGTGGTCTCGTTGCCCGCCACCGCGAGCATCACCACGAAGAAACCGAACTCGTCGTCGGAGAGCTTCTCGCCGTCGATGTCGGCCTGGACGAGCGTGGTGACGATGTCGTCGGTGGGGTTCTTGCTGCGCTCCGCGGCCATCGCCATGGCGTAGGTGATCAGTTCCATCGACGACTGCGCGGGATCGACGTGAGCGTACTCGGGGTCGGTGCCGCCGGTCATCTCGTTGGACCAGCGGAAGAGCTTGTCGCGATCCTCCTGGGGAACGCCGAGCAGGCCCGCGATGGCTTGCAGCGGCAGCTCGCACGAGACCTGCTCGACGAAGTCGCCGCTACCCTCGTGCGCCGCGGTCTTCGCGATGTTCTGGGCACGCTGGGCCAGCTCGGCCTCCAGCCGTCCGATGGCCCGTGGCGTGAAGCCGCGCGAGATGATCTTGCGCAGCCGGGTGTGGTGGGGTGCGTCCATGTTGAGCATGACGCTGCGCTGCAGCTCGACCTGCTCGCGCTTCATCTCCGGCGGCCACGTCGGGATGGCGCCGTTCATCCAGCTCGAGAAGATGTCGCTGCGCTTGGACACCTCCTTGACGTCGGCGTGCTTGGTGACGAGCCAATATCCGTGGTCCTCGAACCCGCCCGCGCCATTGGGGATGTCGACCCAGTGGATGGGCTCCGCCTTGCGCAGCTCGGCGAGTTCCGCGACGGGCAGCCCGGCGAGGTTGACGTCGGGGTCGAGAAAGTCGAAGTCGGCGGGGATGTTGGGGGGTGCCATGATGTGTGCGCTCCTCAATTGCAACGTGTTCTAGTGCCAGTAAAACACGGCTCCTGCGCAGATAAAAGGCAGGTCACCATCGTCGCTTGTCAGACTAATGAAACGTGTTCTAGCCTGACGGAATGGGTAACCCGGTAATCGTCGAAGCCACCCGCAGCCCCATCGGCAAGCGCAACGGATGGCTGTCAGGGCTGCATGCGACCGAGCTGCTTGGCGCGGTGCAGAGGGCGCTGGTGGAGAAGGCCGGCATCGACGCCGGCGACGTCGAACAGGTCATCGGCGGCTGCGTGACGCAGTTCGGCGAGCAGTCCAACAACATCACCCGGGTCAGCTGGCTGGTCGCCGGGCTGCCGGAGCACGTCGGCGCCACGACCGTGGACTGCCAGTGCGGCAGCAGCCAGCAGGCCAACGGGCTGGTGGCCGGGTTGATCGCGGCGGGTGCCATCGACATCGGCATCGCCTGCGGAATCGAGGCCATGAGCCGCGTCGGACTCGGCGCCAACGCCGGTCCCGACCGAAGCATCCTGCGGCCCGCGTCGTGGGACATCGACCTGCCCGACCAGTTCACCGCGGCCGAGCGGATCGCCAAGCGGCGGGGCATCACCCGCGACGACATCGACGAGTTCGGCTACCAATCGCAGGCCAAGGCCAAGCGGGCGTGGGAGGAAGGCCGGTTCGACCGCGAGATCTCCCCGATCGAGGCGCCGGCACTGGACGAGAACAAGCAGCCGACGTCCGAGCGGGTGACCATCTCCCGCGACCAGGGCCTGCGGGAGACCACCCTGTCGGGGCTGAGCTCGCTGAAGCCGGTCATCGAGGGCGGAATCCACACGGCGGGAACGTCGTCGCAGATCTCCGATGGCGCCGCGGCGGTGCTGTGGATGGACGAGGACAAGGCCAAGTCGCTCGGATTGCGGCCGCGGGCCCGCATCGTCAGCCAGGCGCTGGTCGGCGCCGAGCCGTACTACCACCTCGACGGCCCCGTCCAGTCCACCGCCAAGGTCCTGGAAAAGGCCGGCATGAAGAT
>NZ_LZJB01000556.1:0-561 GCF_001666895.1 Mycobacterium sp. E3298 | reverse complement strand
ACGATGCGCGCCGGCGGCGGGCCGTCGCCGCCGCCCATCACCGAGCCCACCGTCGCGATCGCCTGCAGGGCGGTGAACAGGCCCTCGCCCGTCGCGGTCTTGGGGGCCGGCTTCAGGCTGTCGATCGCCGCCTTCACCGCCTCGCGGTTGGTGGTCGGGGAGACCAGCAGCGACGCGTTGGCCGCGAATTCCACCAGCCCCAGGTTGATGGCCGGCGTCAGCTCGTCGGCGAACTGCTTGCCGGCCACCTTGGCGGCGGTCAGCCGGTCGGGGGGGACGTCGGTGGAGGCCATGGACTCCGAGACATCGATCACCAGCATCACGACCGCCCGGTTGAGCGGGATCCGGACGTCGGACGTCGGCCCGGCCATCGCGGTGGTCAGCAGGATCAGGCTGAGCAGCGCCACCGCGATCGGAAGGTGCCGCCTCGGCGACTGCGGCACGGCCTCCTCGGTGAACCGGCGCAGCCGGCGCCGGCGGCGGGCCTGGACCAGGATGTAGACCGCCAACAAGCCCAGCGGCAGCAAACCGAACACGAGCATGCCCGGGCGCTGAAAGCCG